>CAYNBX010000069.1:0-8633 GCA_964395505.1 uncultured Bacteroidales bacterium
TTTGTCTTTTGTCTTGAAAAAATTTATATTATTTTCCCCTGAAAAAGTTGCATTAATTACTTAAATTTAGAGAATATTAAATCATCAAAGTATTTTGCTGTCTTTAATAAATGGGTGCCATACCAACAAAACATTTCTCCCTTAACTAATAATATTATTTTATCAGGAAAAATTTTTTGAAGTTCCTGCTTGTCTTTATATCTAAACTTATAAGGTTCGGAAGGTAAAAAAATTATATCGCAATCTGATGATTCTTTTATTACATCATATTCAGGATATTTTTTTTCACTTTCCTTTACACAATTTGTGAAAGATAATTTTGATAAAAGCGAATCAATATAAGTTCCTTCTGATGCTGCCATATAAGGATTTTTCCAAACTAAGTAAACATAACTTATACTTTTTTTAAGCTTTGTAATTTTAGTGAATTTTTCTTCAATTGAATTTACTAATTCATTTGATAGAGTTTCATTATTGAATATTTTACCAAGCTTATTAATCATGTTCAAAGCATCGGAAAATGTGTTAATGCTAAAAATAAAACATTGAAATTCCTTTGAAAGCTTTTCTATGGTTGATTTTTTGTTTTCTTGTTTTGATGCAAAAATAATATCAGGATTTAACTGTTTTATTTTTTTTACAGATACATTGTATATGCCTCCAACTTTTTCAATATTTTTAACAATTTGTTTGGGATATATACAATAATCTGTTATGCCAACAATATTTTTTGATAAGCCCAAATCACATAAAGTTTCAGTAATAGAAGGACATAAAGAAACTATTCTCTTAGGTTGTTTTAAAAAGATTAATGTTCTGTTTAAATCATCTTGTACAATCATTATAAAATATTTTACATATCAAAATTAAAATTTAATTTTTAATAAGAACAAAATTTGATTAGAGTCTGTCCATAATGAGATGTTCTAACAATTTAAGATTTAAGATTTTAGGATAATATTTCATTGATTATCTGTTTATTAAAAATAAAAACCTAAAATTTCATCAATATAATCGTCTTTATACACAAACTCTAATTGTTTAGTCTTCAATTTACAAAATTGTAAAACCCATAACTTATAATTTTATATTTTAAAAATAGTTTATATTCTTTTTTTTATTTTTGTCGATATGCTAAAACATTTCAAAAATTTTATTGATAAAGAAAATCTCTTCAATCCGGAAGATGAGATTTTACTTGCTGTAAGCGGAGGTCCAGACTCTGTATTTTTATGTGAACTTTTCCATTTAGCAGGCTACAAATTTGGTATTGCACATTGCAACTTTCAACTTAGAGGCAAAGATTCAGACCTTGATGAATTATTTGTAAAACAAATGGCTAAAAGGTATAATTCTCCTTTTTATTGTAAGCATTTCGACACAAAAAAATATGCAAGCGAGAATAATATATCCATTGAAATGGCAGCGAGATTCTTACGCTACAAGTGGTTTTACAAATTACTTGATGATGAAAACTATAAGTATATTGCAACAGGGCACCATTTAGACGATCAGATAGAAACTTTATTTATTAATTTCTTAAGAGGCACTGGCATTAAAGGATTACACGGCATACTACCAAAACAGCATCATATTTTACACCCTCTTTTGTTTACATACAGAAAAGATATTGAAAAATTTCTTCTGGAAAATAATCTTTCATACAGAATAGATAGAACAAATAAATCATTAAATATTATACGAAACAAATTTAGACATTCAATACTCCCTTTATTAAAAGAAATTAATCCTAATTATAAGAATATAATCACAAAAAATATTGAGCGACTGAGAGAAGCTGAATTAATATATAAAACTCAAATAAATAATAAAAAAAACAAAGTTATACAAGAAAGAGATAATAAAACATTTATTTCTATTGAACAATTAAAAAATCTACACCCTATTAGAACTTATTTATTTGAATTCTTAGCTCCTTATGATTTTAATTTTTCTGTTGTGGAAAATATTATTGATTCTCTGAATAATATTTCAGGTAAACAATTTTTCTCTCACAGCCACAGACTCATAAAAGACAGAAATAACCTGATAATTACAAAAAGAGCAGAAACACAGCATCCCAATAAAATGGAAGTAAACGTAAGAGATTATTTCATAAATGAAAACGATTCATTAATAAAAGAACCTGTTAAATTGGAAATAAGAAAAATTACTAATGAAAATTACAAAATACCAAAAGATAAAAATACTTCCAGTTTGGATATTGATAAATTAAAATTTCCGTTAATATTAAGGAAATGGCAAAAGGGTGATTTCTTTTATCCTTTTGGGATGTATAAAAAGAAAAAGTTGAGTGATTATTTTATTGACCAAAAATTTTCTCTTATTGATAAAGAAAATACCTGGCTGCTTTGTTCAAAAAATATTATAGTTTGGATTGTAGGTCAAAGACCAGACAATAGATTTAGAATTACGAAATACACTAAAATTGTTTATCAGGTTAAATTGATAAATTAAATATAAATAGTCTTTAAAAAAATTCTACATTTTATCTGTTCATATTTTTATAGTTTTTTCAATCAATTATTTTTTTAAAAAACTTAGTTTATAAAAATTGGAAATTATTCCCGAGTACTCGGAAAAATATTTTTGAATGTGTTGAGTTTCAACTTCAACCTGTTAGATATTTAGATTGGATACTGTCTTTTGTTAAATTTTATTATCATTTATGCAAACTCATAATAAAGGCAAAATATATAACATTTGAAATATTAACAGATTATATATTTATTAATTTCGCAAATCATAAAAAACAATATTAAAATGGATTTATTGAAAAATCGTATAAAATTAAAATTTATTATTTCTATTTTATTAATTGTTCTTACTTATTCCCTAACATTTTCTCAAGTCATAAAACCAGTAAAATGGAATTTTAAAAGTAAGAAAATTAGCGATAATGAGGTAGAATTAACATTTACAGCAAGAATTGATAAAGGGTGGCATTTATATTCTCAACATATTCCTGAAGGAGGTCCTGTTGCCACTCTATTTAGTTTTGATAAAAATAACAGCTATAAATTAATAGGGACAACCCTTGAACCTAAGCCTATTAAGGAATATGATCCCAATTTTAAAATGATTGTTAAATATTTCACTAAAAAAGCTGTTTTCAAACAAAGAGTAAAAATATTAAACAAAAAAACATTTAATATAAAAGGATATTTAGAATTTATGTGCTGTGATAATTCAAGATGCCTTCCTCCCAATGATTTAGATTTTGAATTTAATCTCGAGAAAAACCATAAACCAAAAACAGCAGCAAATAAAACAAACGAGATTGCACGGTTACAAACAGATAGTTTATACAAAACTGGAGCAGTTACTAAAGTTTCATCAAAAGACACAAATAATCTCTCATCAATTAACAGAAATTCAACAATAGGGAAACAAACACAAAATAATACTGGAACATCATTGTGGACATTTTTTTTACTTGCATTTCTTGGAGGCTTAGCTGCAATTGTAATGCCTTGTGTTTTCCCAATGATACCTTTAACAGTATCATTTTTTATGCATAATGCAGATAACAAAAAAAAATCAAAGAAACAGGCATTGTTTTTTAGCTTATCAATAATAGTAATATATACTGGAATTGGTTTAATAGTATCAGCTACTCTAGGCCCTGATTTTGTAAACTGGTTGAGTACAAATTGGATACCTAACGTATTATTCTTTATAATTTTTATGTTTTTTGCAGCCTCTTTTTTTGGAGCTTTTGAGCTTACACTACCAAGTTGGCTAATCAATAAATCAGATAAACAAGCAGATAAAGGAGGTTACTTAGGCTCATTTTTTATGGCTTTCACTTTAGTATTGGTTTCCTTTTCATGTACAGTTCCAATAATTGGAACAATATTGGTTGAAGCAGCAAGAGGTGAATTAATAAGACCTGTTGTAGGTATGTTAGGATTTTCATTAGCCTTTGCCTTACCTTTCGGTTTCTTTGCCTTTTTCCCTTCTAAACTTAAAAATTTACCTAAATCAGGAGGATGGATAAATACAGTTAAAGTATCTCTGGGCTTTTTAGAACTTGCCTTAGGTTTAAAATTTTTAATGATTCCAGATCAAACATATCATTGGGGTATCCTTGATCGTGAAATTTATATCGCTTTATGGATAGCTATTTTTATTTTATTTGGCTTATATCTATTGCGTAAGATTAAATTTGCTAATGATAGCGATGTATCTTTTGTAAGCATACCAAGATTAATATTGTCTATTATTACATTTGCTTTTGTAATTTATTTGATACCAGGTATGTTTGGCGCACCCTTAAAAGCTATTTCAGGATATTTACCACCACGAACATCACAAGATTTCGATATTAATGCAATAGTAAGAAACGAATCTAAAGTGATTAATAGTGGCTGCGACAAAACAAATTATTCATCTATTTGCGGCACACCTAAATATTCTAATTTGTTGGAATTACCTAATGGTTTGGAAGGTTATTTCGAATTCAATCAAGCATTTGCCTGTGCTAAAAAACAAAATAAACCTTTATTTATTGACTTTACTGGTCACGGCTGTGTAAATTGTCTCGAAATGGAACAAAATGTATTGTCTGACCCAAGAGTTATGAAACGTCTAAGAAATGATTTCATTATATTATTTTTATATGTTGATGATAAAATAAAACTCCCTAAATCTGAATGGAGCAAATCTATCTATGATGGGAAAATAAAAAAAGAGCTTGGAAAGAAAAACGCCGATATACAAATTACATATTTCAATGCCAATTCTCAACCTAATTATATTTTACTGGATAATAAGGGAAAACTTAATATTAATAATATAAGAAATGATATATTGGCAAAACCAAGAGGACATAATTTAGATGTAGAAGCGTTTGTCAAATTTTTAGATATAGGCTTAAAAGAGTTTCATAAAAGGCATAATATTTAAAGCTTAGGGTTAATAATACTTTAAATTGACTTATCTCTAATTTTTAATTCTGGTACTGGCACGAATTTAATGGAAGAATTAAAATTGAAAGATGGTAAAACTTATTTTCACCTCATCCCCTAAGCCCTTCTCATAGAAGGAGAAGGGGAATTTCCTCTCCTACAGGAGAGGCTTAGGTAGAGGTCATACTTGCTTTTTATACCGGACTCAATTTTTATTTACATAGTTTTTAGAATGCTTACAATCACCCAATCATCCAATCAATCATTCATTCAATCATTCATCCCATTACTCCATCATTCCAATAAAAACCCATTATCAATTAAAATAACAGTAGAATCTTAATTTTTAACCTAATTTGAACGATCCTTTTTTATAAAACGATCAATTTGGATTTAATATAACAGCAAATATTTAAATTGACTTGAATAAAGCAAGGACTAAACTTTTAATAAGCTCTTGCAAAAACGACCCTTTGCTTTGATGGTCTGCCTGTATAAATACATTTTCCATCTTCAAGTTGGTTATTTAAAGGTATAGTACGAATTGTAGCTTTTGTTTCTTCTTTTATTTTCAATTCAGTTTCAGTAGTTCCATCCCAGTGAGCCAAAACAAATCCTCCCTTATTTTCTATAACATCCTTAAACTCATCCCAGGTATCTACTTTATGTGTATTTTCTTCTCTGAAAGATAAAGCTTTCTGAAAAAGATTTTTTTGTATCTGCGCTAAGAGGTTTATAATTTTTATTTCAATATCAGTTTGCTGATAAACATTTTTCTCAAGAGTATCCCTTCTCGCTAATTCTATTGTGCCGTTTTTTAAGTCTCTTGGGCCAATGGTCAATCTAATAGGAACCCCTTTAAATTCATATTCTGCGAATTTGAAACCTGGTTTACGAGTATCTCTATCATCAAATTTAACACGTACTCCCTTATGTTCTAATAATTTTGTAATCTCATTAGCTTTTTCACAAACTTCAGAAAATTGACTCTGATTTTTAAATACAGGGATAATCACAACTTGTATAGGAGCTAATTTAGGAGGAATCACTAATCCATTGTCATCAGAATGAGCCATTACAAGAGCACCCATTAATCTTGTAGAAACGCCCCAGGATGTTGCCCAAACATAATCTAATTTATTTTCTTTGTTAAGGAATTTAACATCAAAAGCTTTAGCAAAATTTTGTCCGAGGAAATGAGAAGTGCCACATTGTAAGGCTTTTCCGTCTTGCATCAAAGCCTCAATGCAATATGTTTCAACAGCTCCAGCAAAACGTTCACTTGCTGTTTTTGTACCTTTTAAAACCGGGAGAGCCATCCAGTTTTCAGCAAAATCAGCATAAATATTCAATATCTTCTCAGCCTCTCTCTTAGCTTCTTGTTTTGTTGCATGTGCAGTATGCCCCTCCTGCCAAAGGAATTCTGATGTTCTTAAAAATAATCTCGTCCTCATCTCCCATCGTACTACATTTACCCATTGATTGAGTAATATTGGCAAATCTCTATATGATTGTATCCAATTTTTATAAGTATCCCAGATAATTGTTTCAGATGTTGGTCTAATAATCAACTCCTCCTCTAATTTTGCATCATCATCAACAACAATATCTTTGCCATCTTCAGAAGTTTTTAAACGATAATGAGTAACAACAGCACATTCTTTGGCAAAACCTTTAACATGTTCAGCTTCTTTGCTAAAAAAAGATTTAGGGATAAACAAAGGAAAATATGCATTTGAATGACCTGTATCTTTAAACATTTTATCAAGAGCAGCCTGCATCCTTTCCCATATCGAAAAGCCATAAGGTTTTATCACCATACATCCTCTAACAGCTGAATTTTCTGCTAAATCTGCCTTTATTACTAAATCATTGTACCATTGAGAATAATTTTCACTTCTTGTATAAAAGTCTTTAGCCATTTTTTGTTTGTGGTATAATATTTGTTTATTTTTAATAAAAAAACTATTGGTCGCAAAAATAATAAAATTAAATTGATAATTTTGAAGTTATAAATAGATTAAAATCACATAAAAATACTGGAGGATAATACCATGAAAAATATTATTAAATTATTAAGTTTATCAATGCTGATTTTATCAGCATGTTCATCAACATATAAAACAGGTTCAGCTTATGATGACGTATATTATTCGAGAAAAAATGTTCCAAATTATTCTTACGAAAATCAAGCTGCTGCACCAAATTATTCAAATGAACAAGCCGCTCCTGATAATAATGCAAATCAGGAAACTTACAATTCCAATAATCAAGCCAATAGACATGTTTACCAAAATTACTTAGATAGTACTAATAACTATAATGAAGATGATTCATTAAACAATGAACCAAATTATTCAAGTGGCGAAACCTATACAGAACCCAATGGCACTACTTATATAACAAATAATTATTATTCTGATGCTTTTAATTATGATGATTATTATGATTATGCTTATGCATCCAGAATTAAAAGATTCCATAGACCGAATTTAGGTTATGGATATTATAATGACTACTATACAAATGAATATTGGTACACTTATGACCCTTTTTACTGGGGAACAAGTATCTACTTAGGTTATGACTGGTGGTGGCCTTCTTTTTCTATGGGTTGGAACTACGGATTGTATAATAATCCATGGTCATGGAATTATCCTTATTATGGCTGGGAATATCCTTATTATGGCTATAACTATGGTTATGGCTATGGCTGGGGAGGCTACGGATTCTATAATGGATATTGGAACGGTTACTGGGATGGATACTATAATGGATATTGGAATAGTAATTTCGAAAATTATTACAATAGCTATGATAAGAACTCTTTCTTTTATTATGGTCATAGAAGATCTCTAAGCAGCTCTGACGGGAATCCAGGTAATAATAATGGAGGCAGAAGACGTTCTGGTGCTACTGGAGGATCCACTAAATATAGCACTTTCGGTGAAAGATATCAAAGAGCTATTGCTATGGAACGTAAAGATGAACAACCTATCACTCCAACAAAAATTACAAGTAATTATACTGATAAAAGATTTTTAAGAAATAATAAAATCTCTGACAAGAATTCTGTAAATAATGAGCGTATAAGTAATATTTCAGCTAATAAATTATCATCAACGAAAAAACAAAATAATGCCAGAATAAACAGCTTTACTCAACCTAAAACTAAAGTTAATTCAAATATTCAAAGCTCTAAACAAAATAACAGACCTAAAAATTTTACTAATGTTAGAAAAGCAAAAAGTAAAACATTTACAAATGCTAAGGCAGAAAAAAATATAAGGAATATTTCAACTCAACAAAAAAAATATACTCCTAAGAAAACATTTACAAAACCGGCAAATAATATGCGTAAGGTTTCAGGTCAATATTATCAACAATATAGAAAACTACCACAAAAACGATATTCTAAACCCACAACTGGCAGATATAACAACTACACAAAACCCAAATCATACAGTTCACCAAATTATACCAGACCCAAATCAAGTCAGGAATATATAAATCCAAAAACAAAAAATATAAGGAACTATTACAGCAAGCCTAATAATAGAAGACAAAATATTCCAAATAATTATCAGCATAAACAACAAAGAAACAATTCAATCTACAAAAAACCTAATAGGTCAAGTAACGATAATTATTCTATCCCTAATAAATCAAGCACCAGAACCTATTCATCACCTTCAAGGTCAA
>CAYNBX010000070.1:0-8587 GCA_964395505.1 uncultured Bacteroidales bacterium
TTAATTTTCCACTTCAAGTAATCTATGATGGAGATAATTTTCGAGTAAAAATTAAAAAAAGAACACATACTCCAATTCTTAAAGATGTCCTTAAATTACAAAATCCAATTACAGTCCCACGGCTCAACAATAAAAAATTGGAAATAATTTGTAATTCATAATTTAGGAATAAATTGTGTGCATTTAACAGGGCTTAGAAAATCGATATTTAAATAATAACTAAATCACTCTAAATTAAAAAGGCTATCTTTAATCAAGATCGTTTTTTTAAATTATCATTCATTATCCTCAGCAAACCATTCTGCATAAGAAGAAGAGGTTTCATATAGTCTGAGACTATGAAGTTTTATACTCTCAGGTAATTTTTGTTTTATGACTTTTGCAAAATCTATTAAAAGATTTTCTGTAGTTGGCTGAAAATTTACAAGAATTAAATTATCATAATTCTTATGTAACTCTCTGTATAAATCCCGTGGAATCTTATTATTTAATACTAAAAAATGATCAAACTTGTCAATAATATTAACTTTTACAATGGACTTCAAACTTCCAAAATCCATCACCATACCATGCTTAGGAGATTTCTCATCTCTCAAAGGTTCACCGATTACAGTAACAAATAACTTATATGAATGACCGTGGATATTTTTACAAGGCCCATCATATCCCATAAGTGCATGTGCCATCTCAAACTGAAACTCTTTTGTTATCCGAATTAAAGACATAATTAATTCTTTTTATTTCAAAGTAAAAAACATTAAAAAACAGAAAGTTATTATTTTTTATTTAACAAATTTTAAATTTATACACTGATTATTTGTTTGAATATTAACTAAATAAATACCTGAAGATAGATCTTTTGTATCTAAATTAATATAATTATTTTTATAATAATAATGGATATTTAATTTTTCCCCTGTAATATCAAATACATAAATCTTCTTAAGATATTTTAATGATTTATATTTAAAATCAATAATACAATAGTTCTTAACAGGATTGGGATAAACATTAATATCCTTAAGAGAAATCATTTTTGATTCAATTATTGCAGATGAGCCCCAGATTTCCTCAATAAATTCAGGGTGGTCGATAAAAGGGTTTCTATTATTTTGAATTTGATATACTGCATTATTTCTATCAATTTCTTTTTGGCTCACAGTATCATCTTCACTCCATTGTTTCATCATATTTAAAGCCCAGGGTTTGAGCTGTGCTCCATCAACCATTGCATTATCCTGCCAATCACTATCTTCATTATAATATCTCACTGAAATATAAAAATATGTTCTTGCAAAATCACCTTTATATTCGTCAATAGGTTCAAAAACATTTCCTGAATAACCAGGGAAAGAACAGAGGCCTAATTTAGAACCATTACTTGATGTCCATGTTGGAGAAGACACTTCTCCATAAGGATAATTACTTCTTTTATTATTAACATAACCATCTGTAGGATAAACAAGAAATAGGTCAGACTTCATAGGCATAGCTTTATTAAACCAGCTTTGTGGAAATGAATGTTCCCGATTATAACAATCTCCTTCTTCATTATAATTTCCACATTCATCACCATTTGAATAATAATATTTATAAGAAGGAGTCCCACCAGGAACATCGGAATACATATCCCAAACACTAGAGTCTGGCTTTTTATCAGTTGTTTGAAAATATGTATAAAGACTGGAGTAGCTAACAGAAGTATGGTTATCAATAATATCGTGAAGCTTCGATTTTAACGGTATCCCACTCAAACCCTGAGTACCATCATAATATCCCGATGGTATTTGAGCCGCAATACTTAATATTATTGAAAAAAAGACAAATAATAAAAATATTTTTTTTAACATTTTGATTAAATTACAGATAAATATTTCAATAAGATTTTTATTCCAAAAAAAATTAAAATTATACCGCCTACTAATTTAGTTTTTCTATCACAATATTTACAAACATATTTATTCCCAACATAAATACCAATTAATGAAACTAAAAATGTAACGACAGCAATAATTAAAGAAGCTTTAAAAATCAAGACTTTAATTAAAGGAAAAGTTATCCCAACAATAAAAGCATCAATACTGACGGCAACTGATAAACCAATTAATTTACTTAATTTGTCAACAATAAAAGTTCTGCTTTCTGAATTCAATTTAGCAGACTCAATGATCATCTTTATTCCAATAATGCTGATAACTGAAAAAGCTACTAATAAACTTATTTGATTAAACATATTTTTTAAAGCCATTCCAAGCAGGTATCCTAAAATAAGAAAAGCAGCTTGAAAAACAGCAAAAAACAAAGAAATATTAACAGCTTTTAAAAAATTTATTTTTTTTAAAATAAGATGTCCTGATATAGAAATAGCAAGAGAATCTGCAGAAAGACCAAGAGAAATTATTATTAATTCAAATAAATTCAATTTTTTAAATATTTGTTATTTAACCTTATATGCGCAAACTAAATCTTATGAAAAGCGGAACTTAAAGACATTGCTGGTAATGCTCGCTCAGACCTTCTCTTCATAACAAAGGCAGCGCCTGCGATGCTCTTCGCCGTGCTGCGTCAACACTGACACACATTTCAACTTTTCGCTTCTAAGTAATTTTCAAATTTAAAGTTTAAACAAAATTATTAAAATTTACCATAAGATTTATATATTTAATGATTTTCATTAAATATTTTCAATCTTTTTTCAAGCTCGGGGAATTGTTCATCTGAGATAAATGAAACACAAGCTCTTATTCCTTCAATCTTCTTACTACCTGTTGCTGACAAAGATATAGCACTTATCCCATAATACAACAGTTCTTCTATAAGCTCTTCTCCTGAAAATCCCGGATAAGAAACAGTAAAATAAAATCCATCAGCAATAGGCTTATCAATATCTTTATCATAAACTATTTTAAAACCATTATCAATAAATATTTTCTTTGCTTTTTCAGCTCTTTTCCCATATTCTTTTACAACATTTAAAAATTTATATTCACCATCATTAGCAGCTTTTAATAATGCAGCGAGAGCATATTGCGAGGAATGACTTACACCGGCAGTAGTAGCATAAAGTGTTCCATACGCAACAGAATGACCAAAATTTTCAGATGAATAATATTTCAGCAAGTTTTTATGATTTGAGTTAAAGAGTTTATCAGAAATGCACATAAAACCAATTCTTTGTCCTGCATAACTAAATACTTTAGAACTTGAGATTAAAAGTATATAATTATCGGTAAATTTAGCAACTGTTGGCTGAAAGGGGGGGTTACCTGGGACAGATAAGTCCTTTCTGAAATCCATTGCAAAATATGCCAGATCTTCTACAACAACAGTGTTATATTTATTAGCAAGGTCTCCAATAATTTTTAATTCCTTTTCAGTAAAACATATCCATGTAGGATTGTTAGGATTGGAATATAAAATTATTGAGACGTTTGCTTTTTTCAGATATGATTCAAGTTTGCTTTTTAACTTATCTCCTCTAAAGTCATAAACATCGAAACTTTCATGCTTTAAGCCAAGCATTTTAACAAGTTGTTTATGTACTGGGAATCCTGGGTCAATGAAGAGGACAGTATTTTTTATTTTATTTATTCTACCTGCAACCATAAAAGCGGCATAACAGCCATTAATTGAGCCTACTGTTGGGATACAACTTCTCGGACTAATATCAACATCAGCAAATAGTTTTACAAATCTTGATATTTCATTTTTCAGTTCAGTGATGCCCTCAATATCAGGATACAAACTTGCCACACCTCTATTCAGAGCTTTTTTTTCAGCATCAACAGCTATCTTTGGAGGAGGAAGTCCAGGAACGCCCATCTCCATGCGAATAAATTTTTCACCTGACTCTCTCTCAATAATATCTATAAGATGTTTTATTTCTCTGATTGAAGCAGCACCTACATTAGATAAGCCGCTTTCTCTTATAGCTCTTGATACTACATTAAAATCTATTGGCGTAGGTCTCATAATATTCCTTTCAATTTTTATTTATTTTTCTATTTTGATTCTCGAATCAACAACAATAACTTTATCTTTAGAACCCAAAAGAGGGTTCAAATCTAATTCTTTAATTTCCGGAGCATATTCAAGCAGTGCTGATAACTTAACTATAGTCTCAGCAAATAAATCTTCATTAACACCCTGTCCACCTCTCACTCCCTGAATAATTTTATAACTTTTCAAACATCTAATCATTCTTAATGCTTCTTGTTTACAAACAGGAGATAAAGCAGCAGAGGTATCTTTTAACACTTCAACGAATATGCCTCCAAGACCACATAATATCAAATGTCCGAACTTCTCTTCATATTTCGCTCCTGTAAACAACTCTGTACCTCTTAACATTGGCTGTATCAATACAGAAGTAGTATCTTTTATTTTCATCATTCTGTCAAATTCTTTTTCAACAGATTTTTTATCATTTATATTAAGAACAACACCGCCAACATCTGATTTATGTATAGGTCCCACAACCTTCATTACAATAGGATAACCTATTTGTTCAGCATATTTTACAGCGTCTTTTTTATCATTTGTAATTTTTTCTTTTGTTCTCATTATACCAGCAGCATCCAACAAAGTCTGAATTTTTTCAGGATTCAAATACCCATTTTCGGAATTATCAATAACATTTCTTATTTGTTCTTTATTTACTTTCGGGATATCAATTTTATCAATAAGTTTATGTGTCTTTGAAATATTTACAATAGCCCTTCCTAATAAAAGCTCATCAGGAAAGTAAACCCTGCCGAAACTCTTAAAATAATTGATTCTCTCAGCACCAGTATATATTGATGTCAATATAGGATATATAGGCTTTTTACAAATATTCATTTTATCATGAATAACTTTATAAGCAGGTCTTACATCAACAAGTTCAGGGTCTCCAAAGATAACAGCCATACCATCAATATCAGTAAATTTATTTTCAACATAATCAATGGTTATTGCTAACTGTTCAGCAGAGGCAGTAGCTAGAAAGTCAATAGGGTTTGCAACACTTGAGCCGGGATATAATTTAGTTAAAAGTTCATCTGCAACTGGGCCTTCAAGATGAGGAATATTTAATCCTCCTTTTGACAGAACATCGGCAAGCATCACACCAGGTCCGCCTGCTTGTGTGATAATTGCAATATTTTTCCCTTTTAATTCCTTTTGAGTAAAAACTGCAGCAGTTGTAACTAATTCTTCTCTTCCCTGACAGCGAACAATACCAGCCTTGTCAAACAATGCCTGAACAGCAATATCCGGACTTGCCAATGCCCCAGTATGTGACGAAGCAGCCCGACTTCCAGCAGCAGAACTCCCTGATTTAATAGCTGCTATCTTGCAGCCTTTTCTTATTAATGAAGAGGTATGTTTTAAAAATAGTTTAGGTTTCTTTATATCTTCCATATAAATAAGCTTGATCTTAGAGCTCTTCTCAGCATTGAAAGTCTCATCCCAGTATTGAACAACTTCCTCTACCCCATTTTGAGCAGAGTTTCCAACAGCAAACATACTTGCAAAGCTCAGCCCTATTGACATCCCTTCTTCAATAATAAAAGCTGCAGTAGCACCAGAACCACTTACAAAGTCACAACCTTTGGGCTCTAATTTCGGCAAAGGACCGGCAAAAACGCCGCTATAATAAGGCGTTAAAACGCCAGTGCAGTTTGGACCAATCAAACAAGCATTACTTTTATTACAAATATCAACTATTTTTTCTTCTAATTTTTTACCTTCAGCACCAGTTTCACTAAACCCTGCCGAGAGAATTATAAAAGCTTTAACTCCACATTTATTTGCCAAAACATCTACATTATCTTTAACGTATTTTGCCGGAACTGCAATAATTGCAAGATCTACATAAGGCATATCTTCAAGATCTATACATTTTATCCCCTGCACTACATCTTCTTTGGGATTGATAACATAAAGTTTGCCTTTATATCCTTTGTCAACAATATTTTTTAGAACCTTGGCTCCTGGCTTGAAAATACTGTTAGAAGCACCTACAACGACTATTGATTTCGGATTTATTAATTGTTTATTTAACATAATTTCTGCCTTCTTTAAATGCTTTTTGATTAATTGCTTTTATGTAATCATTTGAAGATAAATTCATTAATGCAGAGAGCCATATTCCTTCAGGAATATTATTAAAAGGTTGCACAGTTGATAATAGACCAAGAACTACAACATTAGCAGATTTCTCTGATTTGTCGCCAATATTAAAAGCTAATTTATTAGCATTGATTTCAATAACCTTATAATTTAGAAGAGCTTTTTTAATATCTTTTATATCTGGATAATCTTCTTTTTTTGTGTTATGAGGAACCACTTTTAATTTATTAAAGATGATAGTTCCATTAGTTTTTAACATATCTAAAAACCCTGGTCTTAATACTTCGTTCATTTCCATAACAACTAAAACATCAGCAGATTTTGGAGCGAGTATTGGAGAATAAACCTCACCGCAGCTAAAAGTAGAAATAACAGGTCCGCCCATCTGAGCCATACCGTGAGTATCTCCTTTAACGATGTGAGCATTAGCATAAGGAGTATGCATTGCTATTTCAGAAAGTACTTTGCCAAAAAACAAATTCCCCTGCCCACCAATGCCTCTTATGGCAAGTCTTAATGATTTTGGAAGTTCGTCCTTTTCAATCTCAACGTCTTTTATATCTTCTATCTTTGTCAATTCCGATAACTTTATTTCAGATTTTAACTCATTCTCTTCCATGAATTCAAAAGCATCAAAAGGACAGCGCTGCATACAAATCGGTGTGTTACCGCCGCAGTTGGTACATAAACTCGTAAAATGAGGAGTATTTTTCTCATCGAGTTCTATTCCAGGACAAATGTTACACCTACCGCAGCTTTTACATTTATCATAATTTATTTTTAATCTTCTTATGGTTTTTTCTTTTTCTACTTGATGGATACAAGGACCTTGTAATATCAAAGTTGTAAATTCGCCTTGTTCAGCAAGTTCTAAAGCATCTTTTAACTCTTTTTCAATAGTTTTTAAATCATAAGCGTCAACAGTAACAACTCTCGCACCTTCAGCTTGTTCAGCTTTTTGTATGTTAAATTTATTTTCTTCTCCTGATAGATTATATTCAGAACTTGGATTGGGTTGCCCCCCTGTCATAGCTGTTACTCTATTATCAAGTATAACTTTAACTCCAGCTGTGTTCCTGAACACAGCATTTCTTGTTGCTGCCAATCCTGTATGACATTCACAAGAATCTCCTATAACACTAATGACTTTATTTTTCATTTCAGGTCTTGAAAGCACAAAGCCCTGGCGCATAGAATCTGAAGCACCCATACATAAGCAAGTATCAATAGCATTTAAAAAATATATTAATGTTGAACATCCTATATCTCCAAAACCAGAATATATTTTATTTTGTTTTCTTAATTTAGCAGCACTTAAGGCAAAAGCTCTATATGGACAGCCCGGACATATTGCAGGAGGTCTATTTACAGCTTTAATATCAACTAAAGTTTTATCTTTTTTATAATTAAAATTTATATGTTTTGATAAAAATTCAATTACCATCTTAGGAGTCCAATCTGTAATTATACTATTTTCTTCTTTACCAATGACATCGATGCCGAGCAATTTTATTCTATCTTCAACAAACTTATCCCCATCTTCAACAACAAAAATTTTCCCTTTAATTTTATCGGCAAAAGCTTTAATTCTTTTATCAGGAAGAGGATACACTGCTGCAAGCGAGAGAATAGAAGGATTTAAACCTAGTGTATTTAAAGCTTCTTTAACAATCATATCACTTTCGCCGCTAACAATTATTCCCCAATCTTCATCACCAAAAACTTCATTTATAAGCCTGGATTTCTCAAACCATTCACGAACAGCGGGAATTCGTTTTGTTGTAGCAATATTATAATTTTTACGAGCAATATTAGGCATTCCCATCCAGGATTTAAGATCATCTGGAAGTTTTCTCGGAATAATTTTTCTTGGTTTTCTAATTGTGATAAGGCCTTCAGAATGACATAAAACTCCTGATGCATAAATAATAACAGGAGTATTAAACTCTCTGCTAATATCAGCAGCATACCAGGGCAATTCATACATATCCTGATGATTTCTTGGCTCAAGAACAGGTATTCGGGCTGAAGCAAAAAAATGTCTTAAATCAATAACATGCTGCGTGCTGGAAGGCACATAATCAGAAGCTACAAAAAGGACTAAGGCACCTGCCGGAGCATTATAAAAAGCTGAGGTTGTTATTGTATCACCAGCCTGAAAAACTCCAGGAGTTTTCATAGTAACTAAAGAATCAAAACCTGCTATTGCATGACCGACACCCACAGCTACAGCAACAGCCTCGTTTACATCCCAGCCTACATTTATCCTGTCCTGAACTTGTGATAAGGATTTGTCAATAACTTCAGTACTTGGCGTTCCCGGATAACCATCTGCATTATGATAGCCTGAATGAACAACTCCAAGTGCAAAAGCTTGATTGCCCTGCAAAATAAATCTACTGTTATCAGAGGCATTTACTATTTCTTTAAATTTTTGCATATTCTTATTGTATTTATTGTTTTTGAATAATTAGTG
>CAYNBX010000071.1:0-8485 GCA_964395505.1 uncultured Bacteroidales bacterium
AAATCTCAAATCTAAATTTTAGAATCCCTTTTGTCTTTGTTTAACAGCCTCATAAAGAATAATTCCAGCAGCAACAGAAACATTTAAAGATTCTATTTCTCCTTTGAGAGGAATTTTTACTTTTGAATCTGATATCTTGAGGTATTCTTCAGAAACTCCATTTTCTTCAGAGCCCATAATTATTGCTGTTGGTAAAGCAAAATCAACAGAATAATATAAATCATTTGTTTTTTCAGTACATGCAACAATTTTCAAGCCGCTATTTTTAAGATATTCTATTGTGTTTTTTAGATTATTACTACGATGGACCGGGATTTTTAGTAAAGCACCTGCAGATGTTTTTACAGCATCAGGATTTATCTGTGCTGAGCCTTTTGAAGGTATAATAATCGCATTAACTCCTGCGCATTCTGCAGTCCTTGCTATTGCTCCCATATTGCGTACGTCTGTAATCCTATCAAGTATCAGTATCAAAGGTGCTTCGCCTTGTTCATATATTGTTGGTAAAATATCTTCAATTTGTTGATAACTTATATAAGACAGAAAACAAATAATGCCTTGATGGTTTTTGCTTGTAATTCTGTTTAATTTTTCAACAGGAACATATTGAAAAGGTATGTTGAATTTTTTTATTAACTTTTTGAGCTCATAAAACATATTATTTCTTAGTCCCCTTTGAATTAGCAACTTATCTATTTCCTTACTTGATTTAACAGCTTCAATCACAGGACGTATGCCGTATATTAAATTTTCTTTTTTCAAATAATATTCTTTTTTTTATTTTTTGTTTATGTATAATTATCTGTTATAATTCAACAATTCATTGATTATAAAAATTATTGAATTTTAACATTAAATCTGCAAAATAATATCAAATTATCATCTTCTCCAATTTTCTATTGCATTATACCAGCTTTCTTTATAATACTGATGTTTGATTAAATTGTAATCATTATCAGTAAAAGGATTATTAACTTTGACAAAATTAAATATAATTGACCTCGAATTTCTTTGTTCTCCGTAAATCCATTTTTCAGTATTTGAAGATTTATAAACTATATTTGGTGGTCCGTAAACTATGTAAATAATTCCTCTGTCTGTTTTCCATCCTTCAAGATAAGATGTAAAAAGTTTGTTTGCATTTTGAACTCTGTTATAATAATTCTTTATTAAAATCTTAGCACGGTCTTTATTACCAGCGATTTTGATCCAGAAATTATCTACTTCCGCCTTATAATCTTTTGACCAAAACATTTTATCAAATTCTTTTTTAGTAGTGATATATCTTAGTGGGAAAATCATTTGCATAGTATTGCTTACCAGGGGAAAATCCTCATAAAATCTGAATAAGGTAATTCCTTCTTTATTGCTTGTATCTATTTGGAAATGATAAAATCCTTGATTTGGTAAATTAAGCATTTTTGTTTCATTGTTTTTTAAACTAATCATAAAAACGCTATCTGCTCTATATTTAAAGATTTTCTCTTTATTTTCTGCAAAAGGGGGCGCAGTAATAGGAAAAATTCTTTTGTAATATCTCACATATAATTTTTTAGCAGAAAAATCATTACAAATAATTTTGAATTCACCATTCTCTGCTATATAATTTTTAAATATAGGTAGATTATCATAAGTTGTTATTAAAAAATTCTGTCTGCTGTAATGTGATTTCTTATAAACATTATATATTGTTGTTAATGATTTATTTTTGTTAAGGTCTGTTAAAGTTATTTTGAGAATATAGTTTTTTGGAGATTTCGCTTTTATATTGAAATTAGAAATCAGAGCTTTATTTAATCCGAAGTTAGAAGAGTCAGAATAAATAAAAGAGGCACTGTCAAGTAGTATTTTATCTTTGTAAGAATTGTAAAGTTCATAATTTATTTTGAAACGTGCAGAATATTTATCCTCATTAGCATTTTTTGTGTAAAGAAAATCAGGCAGATTTACTTTGAAGAAAACAACAGAAAGACTATCTGTTTTATGAAAAACAACAAATTCTGGCTTAGTAAAACTATTTCCCCCATTATAAAGATATGCAAAGTTATAATTGCTTATCTTAGAAGGCACAAGACATGCAGATAAGAACAATAAAATTAAAGTAAATATTATTAGTAATTTTTTCATAATTGTATTCTATAAATTTAGCAATAATATTTTATTGTTGTCCGATAAAAAATAATTTAGAACTATAAAATATTATATTTACAATGTTTTGATAAATATTTCGTCCTTACAGTACTGCGATTTTTATCGGATGTATTTTTTTACAAAAATCTCATACCTATGGAACTTTTTCTCAAACTCAACCATTAACATTTAATAAATATTTAATTTACAATATAATAATAAATAATTTTGTCAATGTATTTAAATATCAATAATATTTACTTTATGTTTATTAAAATATTCAACAGTCTCAGGATGACAGGTAAATAATAATAATTGTCTATTAGAAGCAAATTCATAAAATACTTCAATTGTTTTTTTAGCCCTATCAGGGTCAAAATTCACCATAATATCGTCCATTACAACAGGTAAAGGTTCGGAATTTTTTTCATATTCCTTAATTAATCCCAAACGCAAGCTTATCAATAATTGTTCTTTAGTACCTCTGCTCAGTTGGTTTATTGTTTTGGGATTTTCTCTGTTATCATAAACTGTTACTAATTTTTCGCTTATTGAAGAATAAATTTTGCTGTATCTTTCTTCTGTGATTTCATTAAAATATTTAGAAGAACTTTTGATTACAGCAGGCTGCCTTTCTTTTTCATATTTACTTTTGCTGGTCTCTAATATGTTAAGTGCTATTTTATTTGCAAGCCAGTCTTTATAATAATTATTTAATTTTTGTTTTAAGCTGTTGAGTTCTGTGAGTCGTAAAGTTAAATCTGAAGGACCTTCCAGCATCTCTAATTCTTTTTTAAAGCCAATTAATTTTTCTTTTTTATCTTCATATAATTTTGTGTTGTCTTGCAATTCAGAAGATTTGCTTGATAGATCTCGGATAATTTCATCTTTGTTTGATGTTTCTAAAAAATCAATAACCTCATTAACTTTATTGTATCCAGCAACAGTTTGAATAGTCCTTAAAGCATTTTTCCTATTTTCGTTAAGTTTTATTACATTTTTATTATCAGAATATTTTTTTTTGAATTCATCTTTATCTGAAGCACTTATAGAGGATAATAATTTTTTTAAATCATTTTTTTTCTTTTCAAGTGCAATTTTATTTGACTTTATTTTATCTTTTAAAGCATTTTGTTGTCTTTTGAGTTCTTTCTTTTCATCTTCAGAATTTTTAGCCTCTTCTTTAGCGTTTATTATTTTATTTAATTTTATCACAACATTTTGATTTTTTATTGTTTCAGGAACATAAATGCTAAGGTCATCTACTTTTTTTTCAAAATTATTTTTAAATTTTTCTCTTTCATCCTGGGGTTTTTCAAAATCTTTTCTCTCATAAATTTTCCCTTTTATTTCATCAATTATTCTTAAAGTTTCTAAAGCAGCTTCTGGGGTAAGAGATTCAGAAAAATCTAAATGATGTAAATAATTTTTATAATCATCAGAAATTTCATTTTGTTCTTTAATAACAGCATCTAAGATTTTTTGATTTCTATCATTTTCAAGCTTTGCCAGGTCATATTTTCTTTTTAAATCAGTAAGACTTTTCTTTTTTTCATTCCATTCTTTAAGATTTGTAATATTATTTTCGTTTTCTGCTTTTAGTTGAATGATTAAAGACGTATCTAATTTTTTATTGATATTCATATCTGCCTTTAAATTTTCTAAATCCTCAAACTTGTCTCTAATAGAATGATTCTCATCTAAATCTGAGCTTTTAATAAATTTAAAAGCAATAAAAAATAATGCCAAAGCGGAACAAATTAAACATATACCTGCAATTAAAAAATCATAAACAAAAGCCGGGACAGATAAGATTAAAAGAACAATTGAGATACTTTTTAATAGGAGCTTATTGTTTTTTGCATTACTAACAGGTTTGTAGTCTTTTGCCGCCTGGACGGAATTAAATATACTTTCCAATCTATTTAATTTTTCTTTTTGTTCATCAAGAAAAGAAAGATTTTTTTTCTGAGGTTCAGGAATTTTAGCAAATATGCCTTCTTCTGATTTTTTTTGCTCTATTATCTCTTCAAATTTTGATTTTGAATTATTAAATACATTTTCTGCTAGTTGGGCTTTATTTTTTAAATCATCAAGCTTTTTTTTAAAATTCTTGATTTTGTCTTTAATAGCAATAACGTCATTAATAGCATCAACTTTACCTTTCGACCATTGAGTTCCTAAATCTTTTAAATAATTTTTAACATTATTATTTATTTGTAAAATCCTTTGCTGGGTTTGTTTTATTTCCTTTATAGTCTGTTCATATTTTGATTGATTATTTTTCAGATAATCAACAGCATCTTTGTGATCCAATAATTCATTATTGTAAGTTATTTCATTAATTTTTTTGCTTAATTTATCCTGTTGTTGAGTGTCATAGTCAATAGATTGTGAATATTCCTGAATTTTATCTTCAAGTCCTTCAAGTTGAGACAAGCCATCTTCAGGGTATTCAGCAAGCTCAGGTAATTTTTTTAATTCATTATCAGCATCTTTTATAATTACAAAACTTCCATAACATTTCAAATAATTTTCCAGATTGCTCTTTTCTTTCTCTATCTCTTCAACTTTTGATTTAAGACTTTCTACTTCTTGTTCAGCGATTTTTATTTTTGAACTCAAATCATTATATTCTGGAAGGCTTTGCTGAAGTTCATGAATTTGATTTTCTTTTTCAGAAATTTTATTAAGAATTCTTGGGAAAAGCTGAATGCTTCCTCCATGTTTATATATCTCATCACTTTTCCTCATCAAATTATTTTCTACTTCAACTAAAGAAAGTTTACCCAAACCTAATCCGCTGCTGAAAATGCGGTCTTCCATTTTAGAATCTGAGAGCGAATTAAGGTCTGTTAACTCATTTAAAGAAAAAGCATAAATATTTTTATATAAATCTTCACTTGCATTTCCAAGAAGCTGAAACCATTTGCTTTGACTATTATAAATTATATCATTTTGTCTTATTTCAATATTTCCACCTTTTGAGCCGGCAAATCTCTGGATTAGAATTTCCTCACCATTTTTAAATAAGCAATTAATTCTCCCCCCATGCTTTCCCCCATTTAGAGGCGTCATCCTCTTATCAATACTTCTGGGATATCCAAAAAAAGTAAAACGAATAAATGAGAGTAATGTTGATTTACCTGCTTCATTCTTACCTTTAATGACGTTTATACCAGGTGTAAGATTCTTTAAAGAAAAATTATGAAAACAGCCGAAACCATCAATAAATATATTTTGTATAATCATCTTTATTCTTGTATCAATTGGTTTAATAAGATTAACTTTGAAGATTCTGTAATATCTTTTAAGTCTTTTTCTTGAATATCATTTAAATAATGTTTTGCTTTGCCTTTTTTTAATTCAGCTTCAACATTGTGAAAAAGCTCATTCATTTTATCATTATCATTCTGGATATTTTTATAATTTTTTAAAACTTCAGCAACAAAATCATTAGCTTTTTCTCTTTCATTCAAATCAATATCAGGTTTTAAATTTGATTGGATATTGTCTATCCAGCAAAAAAAAGTTTTATCTAATTCATTTTCATTAATAATTTCAATAATCTCTTTTAATTCATCTTGTTCATTCAACTGATTATATAGTTCTGTTCTACCAATCAATTTTATTCTGATAATATAGCTGCAATTTGGCTTTTGAGATAATAAATTATTTTTGAGATTATTGATTTTTTCAATTACAATTTCCACATTTTTTACATTTGTCATATCAATTTCAGATTCATAAAATTGGATTTTTTGCAAAGCTTTAAATTTTATCAGGGGTGGTTTATTATCCTGCATTTCTATTAAGAAGCAGCCGTGTGCCCCTGTTTCGCTAAAATCACGTCCTTGCGGATTACCTGAATAAATAATTGTTGGGTATGCTTTATTTATCTTTTCTGATTTATGAATATGCCCCAAAGCCCAATAATCCAACTTTGCTTTAAGGAGATCATCCTTTGTACAAGGAGCATAATTGTCATGAGCAGGTGAGCTGCCGACATTTGCATGCAGAAGCCCTATTGCAAAAGGGACATCGTTTGATATGCGTTTATATTTTAATGAAAGATTTTCTTTTACAACTTTATTATGAAAGCTAATACCATATATGTCAGCGAGTTTTTCTCCATTACGAGTATATGTAAGGCATTCTACTTTTTTACTGCCAAAGCGATGTACATTTTCAGGCCAATTAAAGGTATTTATCCAGGAGCTTAAGGGGTCGTGATTGCCGCAAATAAAATAAGTAGAAATCCCTTTGTCAGATAATTTTACTATTTCATTATAAAAACGCAGTTGAGCAGAAAGACTCTTTATCTCACTGTCGAAAATATCCCCTGCTATTAAAAGAAAGTCAACATTTTCTTGTATGCACAATTCAACAATTGAACGAAAAGTATTAAAAGTAGCATCCTTTAATCTTTTTGCTAATTCTTCATTAAGATTGGATAAACCCTTAAATGGAGTATCTATATGCAAATCAGCAGTATGAATAAATTTTATCTTTGGCATCTTTTACGTTTTCAATAATGAATACACTAAAAAAAAATAATAAACAAAAATCGTTGAAACGCTTATGCGAATTATATTGTGTATCATTAACCCCCGACTTAAATCGGGGGTAAATAATAAGTTATCAACTTATAAGGGATTTATAGTTTTTTCAAATATCTTAAAAACTCTCTAACTCATTTTATTTTAAAACTTTTTAGAATGGACTCATTAATATTTATAAACAAATTCCTTATGTAATTTGCTAAATTAATATTTTTAAGATGAAAATTAACAATATATTTTTAAAAAAAATGTTATACAATAAATTAAAAATAAAGATTATAAATTAAGAATTCAATAAATATTCTTCCCATAAAATCATGAAAAAAATATCAATTATCGTTTTAGTAATAATTTTTTTGGGGATGTTATTAACATCGTGCAAAACAGCTAAATTGTGTCCTGCTTATGGAGAAGCAAAAAAATACAGAATTGAAAAACCATATTAAAAAAATTCTATCATTTTTCTCTTTATCGTAATCTAATATTTTATATTTTTGTATAAAGACATTCATATATATTTATGAAAATATTTTACAAAACATTATTA
Source organism: uncultured Bacteroidales bacterium (assembly GCA_964395505.1). Taxonomy (GTDB): domain Bacteria; phylum Bacteroidota; class Bacteroidia; order Bacteroidales; family AUK083; genus AUK083. The sequence continues at coordinate 7,240 of CAYNBX010000071.1, forward strand.
TTTATGGTATTTCTATGGATTGGTATAGGTTCTTATGCTCAAGTACCAGTATCTATTGATATTCCCAATGATAGCACCAGCAATAATGTTTTGTATCGTAAAGAAAAATATGGAAGCATAATTGTAGATAATCTTGGTCTTGGAATAAATTACAGAAGCGGGAAAAATTTAACAGCATTTAAAAGAAGGATGTTTGAGATAGAGTTTGTTACTATGAGAGATCCTAAACAAATAAAAACAATTAATCCTTATTTTTTAAATTCAACCAGTTATGTTTATGGCAAGCTAAATGATGTTTTTGTTTTGCGTTCAGGGATAGGGTTTCATAAATTATTAAACAGTAAACCTTACTGGGGTGGCGTAGAACTACGATATTATTATTCAGGAGGTGTGTCTTTAGGTTTAGCCAAGCCGATATATTTACAAATTACGAATTACGTCTCTCAGGGCAGTTATTATAATTATTATATTACAACTGAAAGGTATAACCCTTATGAGCATTTTCCTTTTGCAGTTAATGTTAATGGCAGAACAATTGATATTTACGGTAAAGCATCATTTTTAAAAGGAATTAATAAAATAAAATTTTATCCTGGCATTTATGGAAAATTTGGTTTTAGTTTTGATTTTGGCTCAGAAGACAACAGTGTAAAAGCCCTTGAATTAGGAACAACAATAGATGTTTTCCCTAAAGCTATACCTATTATGGCTTTTTGTAAAAAAAGAAACCTATTCTTAACAATTTATTTTAGCTTTAGCTTCGGCAAAAGATATAATCCTTAAAAATTGAGTTATTTCAATAAAAATGGATAGAAATAAAAATTACAGAGTAAAACATTTGGATGTATAAATGTTAAGCTCACTTGCCGATACATAGAATATAAGAATAGTATATAATATTTATGAATATTATTTACTTATTTATCTATTTTTAAATCTGTCGAAATAACCATCAATTTCTGTTCTCATCACAATACCAACTCTTTCAAAACACTTCAATAATTTTTTATAAGCGTCAGAGCCAGAGAGAAAATCCTAAAATTCTTCAGCTACTTTCAGCTCATTTTCTAAATCAAGCATTCCAAAACTTAAACAAAAAATTAACAATTATTTAATAAAAATAACTGTATTTTTGTTTCATAATCTGGTAATTTTTCGATTAATATAAACATATAAAAAGAAATTATAACAATGAAAGATAAAAATAATATAGCAAAAGAACCCCAGGTGGAATATAAACAACCAT
>CAYNBX010000072.1:0-8341 GCA_964395505.1 uncultured Bacteroidales bacterium
AAATCTATGATTTTATTTAACAGGGTGAATTTTTAAAGGATTACATTTTATCGATTTAATATTTAGAAATTGGCCTCGAGTGCCTGGTACAAGTTTCATTATATAATTATATTATTATATATTATTTGTTCAAATTAAATTTCAAATTTCAAATTTCAAATCTTAAATCTTAAATCTCAAATCCCTTTAGTCACTGCCTGGCCTGACACTTCGTGGGATGTTTCATATTTTATCTAATGAATAAATTTATTGATTTCTGTATGATAAAAAATTGCCAACACTTTTGAACTCATTAGCCCAATACATTAAAGCATCATCTCGTGAGTAATTTTCGTCAATATCTACAGCTTTTATTTCTCCGATAAACCACTTGTGGCTGCCTTGGTAATAAATTTTATGAACTACTTTGCATTCAATATTTACAGGACATTCTTTTATTAAAAAGCTTTGTATTACTTTAGCTTTTTGAGGTGTAACTTTTGCTTTTATAAATTTGTTTTCTGTTCTTCCAGAAGTTGTCCCACATATCCTTACAACATCAATCTGGTCTTTTGTAGGTATGTTTATTCCAAATTCAAGTTTTTTGGATATTAATGAATATGTATAATTTTTGGGTTTTACTCCAAGCATTAAACAATACGGATCAAAAGAATAAAACTGAAATGCAACAGCAGACATAATGTTTTCACCAACAGTTACAAGAACTACAGGAAGAGATGGAATGGCTAATATTCCTTCTTCAAAACTTTTTTCTATTTTCATTATTTTTTTTTAAAGATTTTATAATGGATTACTATTAATTTATAAAAATAATAATATAAATTTATCTTTTTGAATAAACTTGTGAAATGAATTAGACACATAAAATTTAATAGATGAAACTTGAACTGTTAAAAAGTTATTTTTATTTTTACTACAGCAAATTTAATAGAAAAATAAGAATTGAAATAGAATAAAACTTATTTTCACCTCATCCAATCATTCATTTATTCCAATAAAAACACTTTGGCCATTAAAGTAAAAGTATAACCTTTTTATTAATACCCGACTTAAATCCCGTGTTAATAATAAAGACTAAGCTAATGATTTTTTAATAATTAATTCAATAAATAATCCAATTAAAATTCCAACTAAATAGCAAACTATATCGCTCCACAAAAATCCAAAGCCTAATATTAAGCCGCCTATAATTGTATGACGTATTGAGTTTATCCATGTTGAATGATAAAGTTGGCTTATTTCAATTAAAACAGAGAAACAAAATGCAATACAAGCTGAGCATAAAATTGAAAGTTTTATAAAAATAATTCTTATTATATAATATGCCGACAATGCCCACATAGTATCCCCTGCATATTCTGCAATCCATTTTGGCAATGATTCCGAAAAATGACGTGAACCAATTCCAATTATACTTGATAGAATGATTATAATTAAATAAATTATTCTTTTTTTGATTGTTAGATTAGAATTATTCATTACAGAATTAATTTTATTTTTCAGAATTATTTACCTGATTTACAACAATATTAAATTTATTTTACTTTACTTTTTTATTTTTGTTTACAGCATCATATATTATCTGATGAATGTTTGTACGAATATTCATTTCAACAATTTTTTTGTTTGATGCATAAGGATACACTCTGTTGGAAAGGAAAATATAAACCAGATTATATTTTGGATCAGCCCAGACATAAGTTCCTGTAAATCCAGAATGGCCGAAGCTTTTATCTGACGCGCTTTTGCAGGCAGGTCCATTGTCTTCATATTCAAGTAAAGGTTTGTCAAATCCAATTCCTCTTCTGTTATTATCCAATGGAAATTGGTATTGTGTAAATTTTTTTACAGAAGAAGATTTAATATATCTTTTGCCGGCATATTCGCCGTTTTGTAAAAGCATTTGCATTAAAACAGCAAGATCATTAGCATCTGAAAAAAGTCCGGCATGTCCTGAAATTCCACCGAGCATCGCAGCTCCCGGGTCGTGTACATATCCATGAATAAGTTGTTTGCGAAAAACAGTATCATTTTCTGTGGGAACGATTCTTGACAGGTCAAAATAATTGAGGGGATTGTAGCAAATAGTTGTTAATCCAAGAGGTTTGTAAAAATTATCCTTTACATAATTTTCTATAGGTTTATTAGACACTGCTTCAATGATTTTCATCAAAAAGTAAAAGCCTAAATCACTATAATTGTATTCTTTCGTTTTAATAAGTGCGGATTCTGTTATTGAATCAAATATATTATAAACATAGTATTTGTTGATATAAAGGCTGTCAGCAACATGAAACGGGAAGTTATCTGAAATGGATTTTCTGTAAATTGTTGTATCAAGTTTCCCATCAATTAAAGTTGATTTATAAAAAGGTATCCATGATTCTAATTTTGCCTGATGTGTCATTAAGTCTCTGATGACAATATTTCCTTTATTAGTATCTTTAAGGTAAGGCAGATATTTGCTTATTCTTTGATCAAGGTCTATTTTGCCTTCATCACAAAGCTTCATTATTGAAATGCTGGTGGCTGCAATTTTTGTTACTGAGGCAAGGTCATAAATATCAGTGTTATGGACAGGTATAATATTATTATAAGTATGATAGCCAAAAGATTTATAATAAAAAACCTTTCCATCTTTTGCAGCAAGTATCTCACAGCCAGGATATGCAGTGTCAGCAATACCTTCTAAAGCAATTGAATCTATTTTTTTGAGAGCATTTGACGAGATATTTACTTCCTCTGGAATGGTATATTTTAATCGTGATAATTTATCAGTCTTAATACCTGTGTTTAAAGGAAATTCATCAGAAGCAGTAACAGGCAATTTGCCTTTTGCCGTGATACTTCCAAATATTGTTTGAGCAGAAATACTTTCATCAATAGGATTATCCTGATATGAAACTATTATTGATTCAATGTTTTTCGTATCATATAAATATGCTAAGCTGTAGGGATTTGCAAAAATATCCAGAATAATTTTGGTGTTCTTATTTAATAAATTAATAAAGTCAATGGATTGCTTTTGAATGCCAAAGTTATTTGATGGAGAATTGTTTGTATTATTAATGCTGACAATTACCAAATTATATTTTGATAATTTTGAAACAAGAGTTTGCACTTCATTGTATGATGCATTTTTTGGAAGATAATAATATTTTAATCTGTCATATCTTCCTAATATTTTTTGAAAATCATTAATTGAATCAATACCTAAGGAAACAGAAGCTAATCTAAGTGTATCAAGGTTTTTTAAAGGTAGAAGGCTGTTTTTATTTTTAACAACTGTTATTGCAGATTCATATAATTTTCTGTCGAGAAGTTCTATATTGGGATTATTTAAATTTTCATAAATCTTTGAGGTTTTTATTGGTTTGTAATCATATAAACCAGCTTTGTATTTATATCTAAGTATTTTTTTACATTTTTCATCAATATCTGATTTTAATATCGAACCATTTTTGACAGCTTTTTTTATTTCATTTACAGCTTTTGATATATCCTGAGGTAATAATAAAATGTCATTTCCTGCTTGTAAAGCTTTTACTTCAAGGATACCTGGTTCATTATATTTGGTAACCCCCTTCATTTCCAGAGCATCAGTAATTATAAGTCCTTTAAAACCCAATTGTTTTTTTAAAACTTTAGTTACAATAGGTTTTGAGATAGTTGCTGCTGTATTTTTTCTGTCATCATAAGCAGGTACATACAAGTGAGCAACCATAATACAATTCAATCCATTATTAATTAATTTTTTAAAAGGATAAAGATCCAGGGTGTCAATTTTTTCTTTTGAATGATTAATAATAGGGAGGCATAGATGTGAGTCAGTATCAGTGTCTCCATGACCTGGAAAATGCTTTGCTGTTGCTAATATTCCATTGTCTTGTAAGCCCTTCATATAAGCAAGTCCTTTTTGAGCAACATTATATTTATCCTCACCAAAAGATCTTATATTTATCACAGGGTTATCAGGGTTATTATTTATATCAACAACAGGAGCGAAATTTATATTTACACCTATTTGTTTGCACTCCCGTGCTATTTCTGAAGACATCTGGTAAATGAGGCTGTCATCCTGTATTGCTCCTAAAGTCATCTGACGAGGGAATGAATAACAGCTGTCAAGTCGCATTCCAAGTCCCCATTCTGCATCAATAGCAATAAAAAGTGGCGTTTTGGCTATGCTTTGATAAGTATTAGTTAAATATGCTTGTTGAACAGGATGTCCTTTAAAAAAACATATCCCACCAATATTATATTCCTTTATGATTTTTCCAATACTATCATTATAAGTTGAATCTCTGTTTGAATAAGCTCTTATCATTATTAATTGAGCTATTTTTTCATCAAGATTTAATGAATTAAAAACTGAATCAACCCAAGAAGTTTCAGACTTATCTGTAAGAGGATTTATTGGGAAATTATTGTCTGCCTGTAAATCAAAAAAATGGCTTAAATATCCGAAGATTAGCAAAGTAATAAGTAAAGAAAATATTTTTAGTTTTTTCATCAATTATTTTGTTTAAATTTGAAGGCTAAAATATAGTTATTATTTTAAACTGGTATATTTTATTGTATATAATTTTATACAGTCATTAGAATAGTGTATTTTTGAATCAAAAAGATATGGATAGAATTACAGAATTACAGAGGGTTTCAACTCAGGTTAGGAGGGATGTGATAAGGATGATTTATGGAGCAAGTTCAGGCCATCCTGGTGGTTCTTTAGGTTGTGCAGATTTTTTAGTTACTTTATATTTTGAAGTTTTAAAACACAAGCCTCATAATTTTTCTATTGATGGTATTAATGAAGATTTATTTTTCTTGTCAATTGGACATCTTTCTGCAGCTTGGTATAGTGTGTTAGCTCGCTGCGGCTATTTTGATATAAAAGAATTATCAACTTTTAGGAAGATAAATTCGCGCTTGCAAGGGCATCCTTCAACACAAGAAGGCTTGCCTGGCATAAGAATAGCTTCTGGTTCATTAGGACAGGGTTTATCTGTTGCTATTGGAGCGGCAAGAACAAAAAAATTGAATGATGATAAATGTTTAGTTTACAGCCTTCATGGAGATGGTGAATTAGAAGAAGGTCAAATGTGGGAGGCTGCTATGTATGCTGCTGCTAACAAAATTGATAATCTTATTGCAACTATTGATTATAATGGTCAACAAATTGATGGACCTGTTAACAAAGTCTTGCCTTTAGGAGATTTAAAAGCAAAACTCAAAGCCTTTGGTTGGTTTGTCCTTGAAATGAATGGTAATGAGATTTCTGAAATTATTAATACTTTGAAATTAGCAAAAGAAAATACAGGCAAGAAAAAACCTGTTGTAATATTGATGAAAACAGAAATGGGACATGGAGTTGATTTTATGACTAATGATTATAAGTGGCACGGGAAAGCACCTAATAGTGACCAAACTAAACTTGCTCTCTCACAATTAGAGGAAACTCTGGACGACTATTGATTTATAATATATTAACTGATAAAATATTTATTATTGAAAGATATAAGTTGGGAAAAAATAGTTTTGCTTTTATAATTAATTTATAATCACTTGATTTTTGAAGAAAAATAGTTTTAAATATTGTTTAATTATTGTTTTACTGTTTTTTTATCTTTTTTCATTAGCTCAAAATATAAAGGAAAAAGAAAAGCCTAAACCAATAACACGTATTTTAATTGTTTTTGATGCATCTCAAAGTATGTATGGCAGGTGGCAAAGTGATATAAAAATCAATATTGCTAAAAAGGTTATATCAAATACATTAGATAGTTTAAGAAACATTAAAAATTTAGAACTTGCCTTAAGAGTTTATGGTCATCAATATTATTATCCTCCACAAGTTTGTACAGATACAAAATTGGAAGTCCCTTTTGGGAAAAATAATATTAGCAGCATAAAGCATAAATTAAATACTCTTACTCCTAAAGGCACATCACCAATAGCATACTCTTTAGAGCAAGCGGGAAATGATTTCCCCGAATGTGATAATTGTAGAAATATTATTGTTCTTATTACTGATGGCATTGAAGAATGCGGAGGAGATCCCTGTGCTGTTTCTAAAGAGTTACAAAAAAAAGGAGTTGTTTTAAAACCTTTTGTTATTGGAATTGGTAAGAATTTTAGAGACGCTTTTGACTGTGTTGGAAATTATTTTGATGCTTCAAGCGAAAATCATTTCAGAAAAGCATTAAAATCTGTTATCTCACAAGTACTTAATTCAACAACAGTACAGATAAATTTGCTTGATTCTTTTGGCAAACCTACTGAAACTAATGTGAATATGACTTTTTATGATCATTTGTCAGGTCTTGTTAAATATAATTTTATCCATACATTAAATAACAAAGGACTGCCTGATACATTAATAATTGACCCTTTATTAGCTTATGATATTGTTGTGCATACTCTTCCTCCTATTAAAGTTGACAGCATTAAACTTACACCCGGTAAACATACTATTATCCCTATTTCAGTGCCTCAAGGTTATCTTAAATTAAAAGTTGGCAATAATGATAAGTTTGTTAAAAATTTAAGTTGTATTGTCCGTGAGTGTAGTAAACAAAAAATAATAAATATACAGTCTTTTAGTAAAAAAGAAAAATATATTGTTGGGAGATATGATCTGGAGATTCTTTGTTTGCCAAGATTAAATATTGATAGTATTGAAATAAAGCAAAGTTATACTACAACTGTTAAGATTCCAATGCCTGGAATTGCTGTGATACATAAATCTGTGAAAGGATACGGAAGCCTTTATGTTAAAGAAAATAATAAGCTAAAATGGATTTATAACTTAAGAAAAAATAATATTCAGGAATCTATTGTATTAGAACCCGGTGTATATCATGTTGTTTTCAGGTCGATTTATGCTGACAAATCTGATTATACTATTGAAAAATCATTCAATATTCATTCGGGCCTTACTTCAAATGTGAGATTATATCAATGAGTCCAGTATAAAAAGCTTTAAATTAAAATGTGTTAGAAAGTTTTTGAAATATTTGAAAAACCGATAAATCCGTTGTAAGCTTAATACTTTAATTTTGAAAAAAAAATAATGATAAAAAAAATTTGAAACAGAAATTTTAAGATAACAGACAATAATTTTATTATGGAGAGATATACTTATAAAGAGAAAAAAGATACACGTTCAGGTTTTGGTGAAGGATTATTAGAAGTTGGAAGGAAAAACCATAATGTTGTTGCTCTTTGTGCAGATTTAAAAGGTTCATTAAGAATGAATGCTTTTGCCAATGAATTTCCTGAGCGTTTTTTTGAGGTAGGAATAGCAGAGGCTAATATGATGGGAATTGCAGCAGGTATGACCATAGGAGGCAAGATACCTTTTACAGGAACATTTGCCAATTTTTCAACAGGAAGAGTTTATGACCAGATTCGTCAATCTATTGCTTATTCAAATAAAAATGTAAAAATATGTGCTTCGCATGCTGGTTTAACCTTAGGCGAAGACGGAGCCACACACCAGATGCTCGAAGATATTGGTTTGATGAAGATGCTTCCAAATATGACTGTGATAAATACCTGTGATTTTAATCAGACAAAAGCTGCAACTATTGCAATAGCTGATTATAAAGGACCTGTTTATCTTCGTTTTGGCCGCCCAAAAGTGCCTGTTTTTACACCTGAAAAACAAAATTTTGAAATCGGTAAAGCTGTTGTTTTTAATTATGGCAATGATGTGTCAATATTTGCAACAGGTCATCTCTTATGGAAAGCTATTGAAGCTGGAGTTTTACTCTCTGAAAAAGGTATTGATGCTGAAATAATTAATATTCATACAATTAAGCCTCTGGATAATAAAACTATTTTACAGTCTGTGAGAAAAACAAAATGTGTTGTAACTGCTGAAGAACATCAAATGAATGGTGGTTTGGGTGATAGTATAGCTCAATTATTGGCAAGAAAATATCCTGCACCAATTGAAATGGTAGCTGTTAAAGATAAATTCGGCGAAAGTGGTAAACCTGATGAATTACTAAAAAAATATGGATTAGATACTCCTGATATTGTTGAAGCTGCCCTTAAAGTTACAGCACGTAAAAAATCCTAACTCTTTTCTGTTGCACTGATAAACCAGTATTTTCACTTCGTTCCAAATTATTGATAAAAAAAGAACAAAAGGTGCAGTGAATAATATTAGAGAATAGTTAGCAACAAAAAAGATCCAAAAACACAAATTTATAAGAATTTATAAAAAAATTATGTATTTTTAATATTTAATATTAAATTTGCATAGAAAATATTTAAATAAAACGAAGAAATATTACAATAGAAAAATTGAAAGTGTCATTTTGAATTACTTAAA
>CAYNBX010000073.1:0-8303 GCA_964395505.1 uncultured Bacteroidales bacterium
TTAAAAAAGTACAAATCGGGACTCTGTTTTTTAAGACGAGTATAACGCAGTTATTGGCGTTTTCTTGCTAAAAACTATTTAGTTATTTTTTTATTTAATTATCTTTGCCCATTAATTTCAGGATACAATTTTACATGGTAATCTATTTAACAATTTAAAATATGTCTCATACTTTATTTATCATAATAATAGCAATAATAATATTTAATTATTTGCTTGAACGTTTTCTTGAGTATTTAAACAGCACAAAATGGAACAACAAATTACCCGGAGAACTCGAAGGTATATATGATGCCGAAAAATACCGTAAATCACAAGATTATGAAAAAGTAAAACATAAATTTTCATTTGTTACAGATACTTTGTCCTTTATTGCAATACTTCTTATGTTGTTTTTTTCTGGATTTGCTTATGTTGATAACATAGTAAGACAATACACAGATAATCCGATATTATTGGCCTTGTTATTTTTTGGGATTTTAGCCTTGGCAGCTTATGTCTTATCATTGCCTTTTTCAGTTTACAGTACCTTTGTTATTGAAGAAAAATTTGGCTTTAACAAAACAACCCATAGGACGTTTATTTTTGATCAAATTAAAACATTGATTCTTGGAGCAATAATAGGCGGTGGTTTACTGTCCTTAGTAGTTTGGATTTATGAATCTACCGGTAACTGGTTTTGGTTAATAGCATGGGCTGCATTAAGTATTTTTATGATTTTTATAACAATGTTTTATTCAACGCTTATTGTTCCATTGTTTAATAAGCAAACACCATTAGAACAGGGAGAACTGCGTGATGCTATTGAAGATTTCGCTGTAAAAGTCGGTTTTAAATTAGACAACATTTATGTGATAAACGGTTCAAAACGTTCAAAAAAAGCAAATGCCTATTTTAGTGGATTAGGAGCAAAAAAAAGAATTGTCCTTTATGATACTTTAATAAAAGATCTTACAACTGAAGAAATTGTGTCTGTCCTTGCTCACGAAATAGGACATTATAAAAAGAAACATACCAGAACAAGTATAATACTTTCAATAATACAAACAGGTTTGATGCTTTTTATTTTATCCTTATTCATCAAAAAAAACTCTGCAATGTCTCTATCTTTATCACAAGCATTGGGTAGTAACAATCCGAGCTTTCACCTTGGGATTTTAGCTTTTGCTTTACTTTACAGCCCTCTTTCATTAATATTAGGATTATTTATGAACATTGTTTCCCGTAAAAACGAATATCAAGCTGATAGTTTTGCAGGGGAAAAATACAGTGCCTCAGCATTACAAACAGCTCTTAAAAAATTATCAGTAAATAATTTAAGTAATTTGAACCCTCATCCTGCTTATGTATTTTTCTATTATTCTCATCCTACTGTATTGCAGCGTCTTGAAGCTTTAGAAAAATTTAAAAAAATATAATAATTTAATTTAAAAAAATATAGTTTTGCAAACCAATAAATAATAATTAAAAAATTATGTTATGAAAAAGTTTAGTTCAATTTTATTAATTGCATTAATTTCCACATTTATCTTTTCGTGTACTGGGAATAAAAAAGTTAATGAGTCAAGCCTACATCAAAAGAAGGGTATTTTTTATAAAAAAGGTTCTGATAAACCATACACAGGCAAAATATTTTCATCATATAAAGAAGGCACTAAAAGGTCAGAAGGATATATTAAAAATGGGAAAAAAGAAGGAAAATATATAGTATGGACAAAGGATGGGAAAAAATTAATTGAAAGAAATTATAAAGATGGAAAATTAAACGGAGAAAATACTTATTGGTGGGATAATGGTCAAATGAAATTCCAGAGCAATTGGGTTGATGGGAGAATCAAAGGAGATAGAGCTAGCTGGTATAAAAACGGTCAAAAAAATTTTGAGATTGCTAATGGCAAATATACAGCATGGTATGAAGATGGTACAAAAAAAGCTGAAGGAAACTTCGTAAATGATAAAAGAGAAGGCAAATTTACTCAATATTTCAAAAGTGGGAAAAAGAAATTTGAAAGGTATTATAAAGATGGGAAACCAAATGGAAAATGGACTGAATGGAACGAAGATGGTAAAATAGTTTCCCAAAATAATTTTGAACAAGGGAGAAATATTTCTCAAAAACCTCAAAAGCCTATAAAACATAAAAAACACTAATATTGCTAAAATTTATTTTCTATTTCATTAAAGTTCATTTTAGTACTTATAAAAATTAATGGCCCGGATATTTATTTCTGGGCTATTAATTTTTTTATATTAAATTCTATAAATCCCTTTTTAGCAAAATAAGATACGATAATATACAAAATAATACAGCATAAAAAATTGCAATAAGCACATCTGAACAAGACACATATTCCTGAAATTTAACGCCTACTAATTTCATAATTGCACTATTCGGGATATGTATTAAATTTCCTACAGATTTTAATGGCATTAATTTAGCAGCAGAAGCAGGCAGCTTATAGCATATTATTGGCTCAATTATTATTGAATACAGGAAAAATAAACCTATTGATAAACCGGTTTTTTTAAATAAAATACCTATAAAAAAAGCAAAAACCAAATAAGTAAATATTTCAAGAAAATAAGCAAATATAAATTGAGATTTTTTAAATATTAAACTCAGTGATATTGCAGAAGAATTAGTAACCCCTAAGTATAAGCCTAATAAAAAAACTAATAAGCCTGCAAAAATACTTATCAAAAAAATAAATTGAATTTTAGAAAAAATAAAATCTAATTTACTCAAGCCACTAATAATATTCTGACGTATAGTATTATACGAAAACTCATTAGTTATAATAATTAATATCAACATTGCCAAAATTATCTTGAGATAACCTGCAATAAATGTTAAATTATGCCAGATGTCAGGAAAAGTATAAATTGAAACTTTAGGTATTGATATTGAAGAATTACCTGTTTTGTTTATTGTAATATTATTTATAAAGTCTTGTATTCCAAAAATTATCAATCCTAATACTAAAATATATAAACCTATTAATATCCAAAATGTTTTGTAATTAGCTATTTTTATAAATTCTATCTTAAGCAAATTAGCAGGCTGAATAGATATCTTTTTTAATCGTTTCTCCATAAACTTATTTTAATATTTATTAGAACAAAATATTTTTATACTTATAAATGTTTTTTTAATCTGATTGGGATAATAGTTTTAAAAAATACTTCTCTAAATTTTGCTTTCTTACAGATAAATGAGACAAAATTATTCCTTTGCTTATTAAATATTTATTCAACTCTGCAACGTCATTATCTTTATAAAGCTTTACAAGTAATTTGTTATGTTCGCGACTTATGGATTGAACATTTTTATAATTATTTACGACTTCAAAAAGTTTATCTATATTATCAGAAGCTATTACAACCGACAAAGAATCTGATAATACTTCATCTACATTACCAGATGATAATATCTTACCATGATTTAAGATAGCAACATTGGTACAAATTTTTTGAACCTCATCTAACAAATGACTTGCTAAAATTATTGTAACACCTTTTAAGGCTATATTTATTATTAGTTCTCTTGTTTCAGCAATGCCTTGGGGGTCTAATCCGTTTGTGGGCTCATCAAGTATCAATACTTGAGGTTCAGCTAACAAGGCTGCTGCAATGGCTAATCTTTGTTTCATTCCCAAAGAATAATTTTTAAACTTATCATTTCGTCTTTCAAATAAATTAACCTTCTTAAGCAGCTTTTCAATATTATCATAAGATACATTTTTTATATCTGCAATAATTTTTAGATTTTTTGCAGCAGATAAATAAGGATAAAAATTAGAATGATCTAAAATAGCACCAATTTTTTTTCTGTTCTCTTTTGAACGCGGCATGCCAAACCATGTATAAGTTCCTTTATCAGCTTTTACCACATCTAAAATAATTCCAAGTGTTGTAGTCTTACCGCTGCCATTGGGGCCTAAGATACCATAAACATTTCCTTTCTCAACTTTTAAAGAGAGATTATTAACTGCCTGAATGTGACCATATCGCTTTGAGATATTATTTATTGATAATACTATTTCTTTCCCTTTCAAATCATAATATTTTAAAATGTTAAATATAGAAAATTTCAAACAACAAGATTGTTTTATCTTTTATATTACCATATATTCGCAAACTAAATCTTATGCAAAGCGAACTACACTCCATTGTTGGGAATGCCCGCTCAGACCTTCTCTTCGTAACAAGGGCTACGCGTGCGATGCTCTTCGCTGTGCTTCGCCAACACTGACACATATTTCAACTTTTCGCTGCAAAGTAATTTGCTAATTTAGGGTATGAATAGATGTATTTATTTTAAATAAGTTCAAAAGTATGATTTTTATCAATTATGTAATGATTCTCCTTAAAAAAGGTTTAAAATGAAATATCTTGACCTCTTTAAATATACTCATTTATACAAAAGGAAGATAGTTGTTTTTTTGTGAATATCAGGGGATTGTTTTCTCCATTGCTTAATCGTTTTAGTACTGATAAACTCATCTGCTAATGTTAAGTTACAAGCAATACAAAGTAATGTCTCATCATAACAGGTTTTCAATATTGTTTCAAGCAGTTGATTATTTCTATAAGGAGCTTCAATGAATATTTGTGTCTGGTTTTTTTGATAAACGAGTTTTTCTAATTCCCTGATTTTTCTTTTTCTTTCAAGTATTTTAATAGGTAAGTAACCAACAAAAGCGAAGTTCTGTCCATTAAATCCTGAAGCCATAATAGAAAGTAAAATTGATGAAGGGCCAATTAAAGGTACTATTTTAATATTTTTTTTATGTGCAATTTTTACAATCTCAGCTCCCGGGTCTGCCACACAAGGTGTACCTGCTTCTGACATAAGTCCTATGTCTTTTCCTAAACTAATAGAATCAAGGTAAGAGCTTATATCAATTTTATCAGTATGTTCATTGAGAATATGAAACGTAATATCATTAAAGTTTAGATAAAATCCAATTTTTTTTAAAAACCTTCTTGCTGTTTTTATTTCCTCAACAATAAATTCATCTATAGTTTTAATAATCTCAATGTTGTATGATGGGATTACTTTTTTAAAATCACCCTCTCCAAGTGTTGTTGGAATTAAGTATAGTTTCCCTTTATTTAAATTCATTTTACCAAGTTAAGGCAAATATGATACCCACTATAATTTTGTATAAACGTTTTTTATTCTTAAAATAAGTAATTATTAAGTGGACACAACAAGCAATAATATGAAATTACATTCTAATTTTTTTATCTAATTCATACACGTAATTCCTAAATATTTTATCTGTTTCAATCAAATCATTAACAGTTCTGCAAGAATGCAGCACAGTTGAATGATCTTTATTTCCACAATGCAAACCAATTTCAGCTAATGAAGCCTTAGTGTATTTTTTAGAAAAATACATTGCAAGCTGTCGTACTTGTACAACTTGTCTCTTACGTGTCTTTGAATTTATAACATCTAAAGGCATATTAAAATAATCGCATACAACTTTTGTAATACAATTAATAGATATTTCTTTAGAAGTATTTTTAATAAATTTTTCAATTACTTGTTTTGCAAGGCTAAGATTTATTGTCTTTTTATTGAGAGATGACTGAGCAATTATTGAAATCAAAACGCCTTCAAGTTCTCTTATATTAGTATTAATACTTTTTGCAATATATTCAACAACTTCATCAGGAATTTCAATGCCATCATTATATAATTTTTTTTGAAGTATTGCAATGCGTGTTTCAAAATCAGGTTTTTGAAGGTCAGCAGTTAAACCCCATTTAAAACGAGAAAGTAAACGCGCCTGAATGCCGACAACCTCAACAGGTGGTTTATCAGAAGTAATTATAATCTGCTTATTATTTCCATGTAAATGATTAAATATATGAAAGAAAATATCCTGAGTTTTTATTTTCCCTGCCAGAAACTGAATATCATCAACAATCAATACATCAATAATTTGATAGAAATGAATAAAATCATTTAGACTATTGCTTTTAATTGAATCTATATACTGATTGATAAACTGTTCAGCTGAAACATATAAAACAATTTTATCATAAAATTTGTTTTTAATCTTAATACCTATTGCATTAACAAGATGGGTTTTCCCCAATCCAACATTACTGTAAATCAATAAGGGATTGAATGGGGTTTTTCCGGGATTATCAGCAACAGATAAGCCCGCAGAGCGAGCTAAACGATTACAATCAGCTTCTAAAAAGTTATCAAATGTATATGATTGAATAAGTTGAGAATTAACCTTTATTTTCTTAAGTCCAGGAATTATAAATGGGTTTGGTATTTCTTTTGAAGCCCCTTTATTTATATTAATAGGCATTGATATTTTTTGATGATTTAATCCTTTCCTTGTACTTGTTGGAATCTTAATAGTATATGGACTCTTTTTATTAAAAGAATTATCCATAACTATACTATATTCCAGCCTGCCCTCCGGGCCTAATTCTTTTTTAATTGTTTTTCTTAATAAAGTAACATAATGCTCCTCTAACCATTCATAAAAAAATTGGCTTGGAACCTGTATGGTTAATACATTGTTATCTAACTTTATAGGTACAATTGGGGTAAACCAAGTTTTAAAATTATGATCTCCTATATTATCTTTTATTACTTTTAGACAATTTTCCCAAACTCGATTGAAATCTTTTTTCATAAGAAAATTTATTTTTGAAAAAAATTTAATTATTCATATTTGATAATTTTTATTCTACTATTTATCAATATGATAAAATTTGAAATTCAATAGAGCAAATTTGTGTAAAAAAAATTAAAAAAAAATTTATTTTGCTATTGTTTTTTAAAAATAAATTTTGTAATAAAATATTTCATAATATAAGAATCATAAAATTTAATTTTAAATAACTATAATTCTTATATAAATCATTTTTATATATTGTATATCTATATTTAATTTAAAGAATAAAAAAAATTGACCATCAAAGAAAAATTAATTTATATAATTTCATTTATAAACTAATCTAACAAATTAATGCGAATTTTCATTATTGGTTATATGGCAAGTGGCAAATCAACTTTGGGGAAACTTTTAGCCTCAAAACTTGGATACAAATTTATTGATATTGATAAATCGTTCGAAGATAAACATAAAATTAAAATTATTGATTTCTTTGAAAAATATGGAGAGGAAGAATTCAGGAAACAAGAGCATAAACTATTAATGGAAAATATAAAATATGATAATGTTGTAATTTCAACAGGTGGAGGCACTCCCTGTTTTTATAATACTATGAAATTGATAAATAAAAACGGCATTTCAATTTATTTGAAGATAAGCGTTAACACTCTTTATAATCGTTTGCTTAATTTAAAACAATATAAGCCTTTGTTGAAAAATCTTTCTGAAGGAAAATTAAAAAAACATATTGAAAAACAACTTTCAGAAAGAGAAGCTTATTATTTAATGGCTAAATATGTTGTAAAAGAAAAAGATATTAATATTAAAAATATTTTAAAGCTTATATGATATTTGGGTATTGAGTTACTTGTGTATTTTCATTGGTCATTATAAATCATAAACTAATTGTTTTGTAAAATACAATGCTTAGCATGCCTGCCTCGCATGGAAACATACCTGAATTAAATTAATGACCAGGTGACTGTACTGCAAAATACAAAAACTAAGAATTAAAAAATTTCATCAACCAAGGGACAATTTCAATGAGCTTTGACACTTAAAGTTCATAATCCCTGACTGATGAGAAATTCTAACTGACACATAGATTCAGCATTATCTTCGTTTCTTTTTCACGCAAAGCCGTAAAAATTTTGAGACAATTTGTAATCATTTCTATTTTCTTATCATCAAATATTATAACATTTATTACTAATGTATTATATTTAACGATTCAGAAACTCTGAAGTTTATTTAAAAGAATTAATTTTCATTTTCCTATTTCTTTTTTACATATATTTGTAATGTGCTATATATCCTGACGTTACAAATAAAGGGTCAGGAATACTGAAATTAATATAATGATAATTTTATTATTTTTGTGCAGAACAGAATATTTGCTGATATACATTTTCTTATATGGGATAAAGTTGAGACAAACAACATCTCCTATTATATTTCCAAAACATTTTGCGACAATACTCACACACGGGCTAATTATGGAATAATAAAAAAAAGTGCTATGATTATGCACACTGTAAAGTTATATTATTATCATTTTTTAAAAAAACAATGAAGACTTAAAAACAACTAATTAGTGTCTGTAAATAAAGTTAGTGTTTGAATCAGAATGACGTCTTTTTAATATGGTTTTTT
>CAYNBX010000074.1:0-5656 GCA_964395505.1 uncultured Bacteroidales bacterium
ACACTTAAATCCGCAAATTACTTCGCAGCGAAAAATTAAAATGTGAGTCATTGTTGGCACAGCACATTGAAGAACATTGCAGGCATAACCCCTGTCACTAAGAAAAGGTCTAAGCAAGCATTTCCAACAATGTCATTAGGTTTAGCTTTGCATAAAATTTAGTTTGCTGATATAAGTTTTAACGTAAATAATAAAAAAATAATATGTTGATTGATAATATTTCATTATATCTTTCCTTTATCACATGGTTAATCACAATATATAATTTATAAAAATTATTTTTTTAGAGAAGCTGTTAATTTTTATAGTTTAATTATATTTGCAAATTTAAGTATAAAATATTAATCATACCTTAAATCCGCAAATTACTTCGCAGCTAGAAGTTGAAAATGTGCGTCATTGTTGGCTTAGCCCAGCGAAGAGCATAGCAGGCGCAGCCCTTATTACAAAGAGAAGGTCTGAGCAAGCATTCCCAACAATGTCATTAAGTTCGGCTTGGCATAAGATTTAGTTTGCGGATATAAGGTTATAATAAAAAATTAAAGATATGCAAAAAATGACAGCAAAAGATTACATGGAAAGAGAAGATAAATATGGTGCACATAATTATCATCCAATACCTGTTGTATTAGAAAAAGGAGAAGGTATTTATGTATGGGATACTGATGGAAAAAGATATTTTGATTTTCTTGCCTCTTATTCAGCACTAAATCAAGGGCATTGTCATCCTAAAATTGTTAAAGCAATGACTGACCAGGCCCAGAAATTAACTCTGACATCAAGAGCATTCTATAACAGTTCATTAGGAGAATTTGAAGAATATATAACTAAATATTTTGGTTACGATAAAGTTCTTCCTATGAACTCAGGTGCAGAAGCTGATGAGACTGCATTAAAACTTTGTCGTAAATGGGCTTATAAAGTAAAAGGCATTGCTGATAATCAGGCTAAAATCATAGTTTGCAATGGCAACTTCCACGGAAGGACAATTACAATTATTTCATTATCTTCTGACCCTGATGCTTACAAAGATTATGGACCTTATACCCCTGGTTTTGTAAAAATTCCTTATAATGACCTCAATGCTCTTGAAGAAGCATTATCAGACAATAATGTAGCTGGCTTTTTGGTAGAACCCATACAAGCTGAAGCAGGTGTTTATGTCCCTGATGACGGATATTTGAAAGCTGCTTATGATATGTGCAAACAAAAAAATGTACTTTTTATGGCAGATGAGGTTCAAACCGGACTTTGTCGTACAGGTAAAATGTTGGCTTGTGATTACGAAGATGTTCGCCCTGATATTTTGATATTAGGGAAAGCCCTATCAGGAGGTATGTTGCCTGTTTCTTGTGTTCTAGCCGATGATGAAATAATGCTTACCATTTTACCGGGAGAACATGGCTCTACTTTTGGAGGCAACCCTATTGCCGCTAAAGTTGCTATTGCTGCTTTATCTGTTTTTAAAGAAGAAAAACTAGATGAAAATGCGATGAGAATAGGTAAGATTTTTAGAGATGAAATGAAGAACATTAATTCTGATATGATAGAAGAGGTTCGCGGAAAGGGACTGTTAAACGCTGTTGTTATCAAACCTAAAAATGGAAAAACCGCCTGGGACGTTTGTTTAGCTTTAAAAGAAAATGGACTTATTGCAAAACCAACTCACGAAAATATAATTCGTTTTACACCGCCATTAATTATTACTGAAGAACAAATGAGAAAAGCAATTGAAATTATTAAACAAACATTTAAACAATTTGAATAACCTTGCTTAAAAATATATGCAAAACCCTTAGAGTATATATGGACACTAAGGGTTTTGCATTATAAATACTTGAAAATTTATATTATCGCAGCATATAGTCTTTTAATCTTTACAATAAAAATATCTTTCATATCAAAATAATATTTATTCAAAATAAAAAATATTATAAAACTAATGTTTAAAAGACTTTTTGACATTATCTTTTCTCTTTCAGGAATAATTGTCTTACTGCCTGTATTTATTATAATATCTTTATTTATCATAATAGATTCAAGAGGGAAAATATTTTATATACAAAGCAGAGTAGGAGAAGACAACAAGAATTTTTCTTTGATAAAATTTCTTACTATGAAACAAGGTGCTTATAAAAAAGGTTTACTAACTGTTGGTAAAAAAGATGAAAGAATTACTAATGTCGGTCATTTCTTGCGAAGATATAAATTTGATGAACTTCCTCAATTGATAAATGTTTTTATTGGAGATATGAGTATAGTTGGACCCCGTCCTGAAGTTAGGAGAATACGTTAATCTTTACAATAATGATCAAAAAAAATCCTAAGAGTAAAACCTGGTTTAACAGATTATACTTCTATTGAGTATATCAATGAGAATGAAATACTTGGTAAAACCAATAAGCCAGAAGAAGCTTATATTAAAAAAATAATGCCTGCAAAATTAAAACTTAATTTAAAATATATTTCTAACAAAAGTTTTATCACAGATTTGAAAATAATTTTTAAAACACTAAATGCAGGTTTTTTACAAAACTTTTTATTAAAACCTCGCATTTATTACAAATAGAAGGGATATAATATTCTATAAAACAAGTTGTTATGTGTTTTTCAGTAAGCCCTAATTAAAATACTCAAATAGTTAAATCTTCACTGCTTTTTTATTCAATGTCAGGTATTTCAAATATCATTCAATTGCCTTTATTAATGATTCAATTTCTTTAATCTTATTGATATAACCTAAGCTTTGATAAGAAAATATAAGATTATTTATCAAACGTTTTATTATTTCTACATTATCACAAGGTTTGAAAAAAGATTTATCAGGTTTTAATTTCATCTGACTTACATAAATTTCAACTTCCCTTTTAGTAAAAACAGCACCTTTATTAAAAGGATTTATATAAAAAAGAATATCTTTTTCGTCGATTTCTGATACTGTCCCCTGTATCATTTTACTCACATAAACCAAAATAAAATGCTGCGGCAAATTCACACCATATATTGGTATATTCATACTTTGGGCAATGATAATATAAATAATACCTAATGACAAAGGGCTGCCTTTTTTTGTTTCAAGTAAATTATTCAAATATGAATTCTGAGGAGAGTATATATTTTTCTTATTAGCCCTGAATTTATATATATAAAAAAGTATTTGATTGATTATTTTTACCTTTTCTAAAGCTGTAAGATTTTTGTTTAACTCAAGCCAAACATCCTTCTTGATTTTTGCAATTTGTTTTGTGATTTTTTCTTCATCAAGGTCGGGGTATTGATATTTAGTTACAAGCACAAATCCTTGTAAAAGATTATTTGACCCAAAATGAATCCAATTATAAAGTTCAAGAGATAAATCATCTAATTGAATTTTATGAATAATATCTTCTATCCTATTTTGTATTAGACCATTAAGTGTATTATCCCATTCATTTTCCAGCAAAGGAACAATTTCAACACCATAAGAAAATATCCTTTCTTTTATTTTATTATAAATATTTTCATCTGGTTCGTCCAATAAGCTTATAAGTGCTTTTAACTCTTTATTGCCAGATATATTGGCCATTATTATATTTTTAACAAAATGGTTTTAATGTATTAATACAAAGTTAAAAACTTTTTTACAACAATTATAAGTTATTTTCAGAATAAGTTTTTAAAAATATAGCTTGTATATTGATTTTAAAAATACTTAGAGTTTGCATGAAAACACCAATAACTTCATTATACTCATCTTGAAAATCATTCATTTAAAATTTGTTTTTATTACTGATTCATATTCAGAAGTTAACAAAATTTTAAAGACAGACTTTATATCCAAATGGTAAAAATTTTTGTGTTCCAAAACCTTGTTCTATTACATCAAGGACTCTTTTATCATTTTTTTTAAATGTTGAACCAAAAATCACTTTTATATTTTTATATTTAAACATATCCTCATTCATAATTGATGAAGGTCCTAAAAGAAAAATATCGCAATTATTATTTGCATTATTAACAATATTCAAAAAAGTCTTATTGAAAATTGTTGTTCCTGACAGGATTATTGAATCAGCTTTTGAGATATATTCTTTTTGATTTTTCATAGAAATTAATCCTCTATCTTGCTTCATCTTATCAAAAATTGAAATCTTAATGTTTTCCCTTTCAAATTTTTTTAAAATTGGCTTAAATAATCCAATCATTACAATATTATTATACTTCTTAAAGTCTATTCCATCATAAAGATCAATAATCTTATCATAAGTGTTTAAATAATTTAAACTAGCATTAAAATAGGCATTTATAATAATTCTGTGTTCAATATTATCCAAATCGGGTTTCTTTAGATCATTAATTTTTACATTAACTTCTCTGGACAAATTAGAACAAACGCCAATATTCCCGTTTTTCAATAAAACCGCTGAATACCTAATACCACTTACAATTTTATCAATTTTTGAGATATCAATGCCAAACTTATCTACAAAATGTTTTAAGGGTTCTTGCATTTTTATATTTTAATATGCTTAGGGATTTCTTCTACATAAAAACATCTACTATTAACAAAAGTCATTATCTTTGAGTAAATTTCTTTTACTTTTATATTATGAGGCAATTCATTATAAATTTTTTCTATATAATGTCTCTCATAAATTATTCTGAAAGTTCTAATAAAATTCACATCATAAGCCCAGGACATTTGAAGCAGTTTGAAATCGTTAAGTGTTTTCACATTTTCAATATTTACTATTTTTTCAGCCATAATATCAGCATAAACTTCATCAGAGATTTCGTCAATATCAGGCAGTTCAAGTTCTATTGCAGTATTTTTTTCTTCTTTTCGATGAGAATAATAATTTGTAACTACTCTGTAGATATCTACTTTGTCTGCATCACGAATTAATTTGCTGTAAAATAAATGTTCTTCTATCTCTTTTTCAGGAAGTTTAGCCAAATTATGGTATGAGATAGCTTTAAAAATAATATTCTGAGCATGTAAATTAATTTTATCTAAAACATGATTTTCTTTAAGTACTTTAATTCCCAACTCTGCATGGTTTTCTGAAATTTTATCAGAATAAGTATTATAACGTTTATATTGTTCAAATCTGCCAATATCATGAAAAAGAGCTATTGTTTCAGATAGACGAAGATTTTCTTCACTTAAATAAAGGCTTTCACCAATATCATTTATTTCTTTACAAACATTAAGAGTATGCTCTTCTTTAAGGTCTATATTCCTTTGAAATTCATAATCATCGGAATGAAAGGATTTAACATAATTGTTAAACCAGGATTTTAATAACAAGAAATTTTCTTTTCTAATCATAATGCGGCAAAACTATAAATAAATCATAAGCAAAAAGACAACAATATTATTTTCACAAAGTAGCACTTTAGAAACAAATATAGCTTAATATCAAAGGTATAAAATTCAATGCAAAATAATTGAGCTGTGAAATAATGCAAATTTATCCAACCTGTTTATTAAGAATACGCAATTTAACAGGATAGAATTCTGAAGAAATATTTCATTGAGAGCAATTGTATAGCCGGGGCTAAAGTTAAAAGCTAAAGTTTGATAACCTGAGCATACCTGAATAAAGTTGATTATTTTTAAGCATTTTTTAATTATGTAATAAATATGTTAATTTTTCTTTTTGCAATTTATTTT
>CAYNBX010000074.1:5756-8203 GCA_964395505.1 uncultured Bacteroidales bacterium
TTTTGTATTTCGCTGTGAATATGTATATTTGTCGCAGCGTTTTAACTATTTAACCTGTATAGTAATAACAAGGGCATAAACAAACGGTTTTTAGCAACAATATAATAAAACTTTACACTTAATATATTTTATGACGAATTACAAAGAATCTTTAAGAAACATCAGTACTTTTATTTTTGATCATGATGGAGTTTTAACAAACAGCATAGTATGGCTTACAAACAATGGAGAGCTTCTGCGAACTGTAAATGTGAAAGATGGATATATAATGCAGTTGGCTGTTAGAAAAGGATATAATTTTGCAATTATTACTGGCGGTGAATCAAATGCTGTTTATAAAAGATTTTCAAAATTAGGTATTCATGATGTGTTTTTGGGAGTAAGAGATAAATTTAAAGTTTATAAAGAATATCTTATTGAAAAAAATGTAAGACCTGAAAATGTTTTATATATGGGCGATGATATACCAGATTATAAGATAATGTTGGAAGTAGGAATGCCTGTTTGCCCTGCTGATGCTTCAGAAGAAATAAAATCAATATCAAAATATATTTCTGATATGAACGGTGGTGAAGGTTGTGTGAGAGACGTCATTGAACAGGTTTTAAAAGTTCAGGGACAATGGATGTAAATTGACCACTAATCTTGAAGCATAGACTGAAATCAAAATTTAGTTTGAAAAGACAATCAAAGAAATTAAATCCAAAAATTTCAATTTTTATATCTATACAAATTATAATATGTCTTCATATTTAAAATTATTTCGCTGGAAGAATCTTTTAATAATTGCTTTAACTCAATATCTATTAAGATTTTGTATCATAAGACCTGTTTATCAAATAGAAAATGTTAATTTGCAAATGCGCGAATTTGATTTCTTGCTTTTGGTTTTATCTACAATCTTAATTGCAGCAGCAGGTTATATTATTAATGATTATTTTGATTTGAAAATTGACGCTGTAAACAAACCAGATAAAATTATTTTAGATAAATATATATCAGTAAAAAGAGCTAATTTGATATATTTAACATTTAATATTATTGCTGTAATTATAGGCTTTTATCTTGGATATAGAGTGGGAGCTTTGAAATTAGGATTTATAAATTTATTATCTGTTTTTTTATTATGGTTTTACTCATTTAGGTATAAACGTCTTTTTTTATGGGGTAATATTGTAGTTGCTTTTTTATCCGCTCTGGTAATTGTTGTTGTCTATCTGTTTGAATTTTTCGCTTTATGTTCTAATCCTATGATGTTTATTGATGTTTCAGGCAATATGAAAATGATAAATGTTTTTGTATTCAGTTACGCTATTTTTGCATTTCTGATTTCTGTTATTCGGGAAATTATTAAAGACATTGAAGATATAAATGGTGATGTTAAGGCAGGCTGCAAAACTATGCCAATTATAATTGGAGTTAAGAAAACAAAAAAAATAGTGATAGGATTAATATTAATTAGTATGTTAGCCTTAGCTTATGGACAAATAGCACTTTATCATAAAAATTTAATGTTTGTCTTTTTGTATCTTACTTTTGCAGTTCAGGTTCCATTTATTTATTTGCTTTTTACATTTTATAAATCTGAGGATAAAAAAGAATTTCATCTTTCAAGCAGCTTTTGTAAAATCATCATGCTGGCTGGCATTTTATCTATGCAAATAGTTAGTATCAATATTTGAAACATTGATTAATAAATTTATAAGTCAATGACATTTTTTGATGAATTAAATAAATATAAGATAATCCTTGCATCAAAGTCGCCAAGGAGACAACAATTGTTTAATAACCTTTTCCCGATTTATAAAAATGAAGGACTTAATTTTGAAATAAAGACAAAAGAAGTTGAAGAAATTTATCCTGAAAATCTGAAAGAAGAACAAATAGCTCTTTATCTATCTGAGCTTAAGGCAAATGCTTTTAAAAATGAAGAGCTTGATTGTAATACCATTGTGATTACAGCAGATACAATTGTTTGCCTGAATAATAATATTTTAGACAAACCCAAAAATTATGAAGAGGCAGTTAAGACACTTAAATTACTTTCAGGGAATAAACATACAGTAATAACAGGAGTGTGCATTAAATCCACAAATAAAATAAAGTCATTTTATGTAAGTACAGATGTGTATTTTAAACATTTAAGTTTGGATGAAATTAACTTTTACGTAAAAAATTATAAGCCTTATGACAAAGCTGGTGCTTATGGAATACAAGAATGGATAGGTTATATTGGCATTGAAAAAATAGAAGGTTCCTTTTATAACGTTATGGGATTACCAACTAATAGGTTATATGAAGAGTTACTGGATTTTTAAGACTTCGCAAGCCTTGTTTTTGACATTTTCTTATCAAACACTTATATTTTTATGAGTTTTTTTTATACTCTATTTAGTGTCCTTCCGTAAAGTCAGTTTTTGAATCATAATGTTCATTTTCAAGGCTTG
>CAYNBX010000075.1:0-8079 GCA_964395505.1 uncultured Bacteroidales bacterium
GAAATAAAATCATAGATTTTAATTTTGCTTGGCAAAATTATTTCACAGGGTAAATGAACTATAAAAATATAAACACATGAGGAGTAATTATGTGGAATCTGCATTAATAAAGCAATTCCCTTATAAACCAACATCAGGTCAAATAATACTAATCAAAAAATTAGCTGATTTTATTCTTGACAATGATTATAACTCAATTTTCGTGATAAAAGGATATGCAGGAACAGGCAAAACGACTATTGTAAGCTCAATAGTTAAAATCTTACCAATGCTGCATAAAAAGTCAATTTTACTTGCTCCTACTGGAAGAGCTGCAAAAGTTCTAAGTAATTACTCACATAAACAAGCCTTAACTATTCACAAAAAAATATATTTCCCAAAAACTTCAAAAGAAGGCAATATAACTTTGACACTTCAAAAAAATATTTACACAAATACACTTTTCATTGTTGATGAAGCATCTATGATAAATAATGGTCCGGGATTAAATGACTTTAATTTGTTCTCAACAAGAAACCTTCTTGATGATTTGATTTACTATGTTTATCAAGGTAGAAATTGCAAATTACTCCTCATTGGTGATGCGGCACAATTGCCACCTGTTGGCCTTAGTATTAGTCCAGCATTAGACCTTGATTATCTAAATAATAATTATGATGTTACTGTTAATTCTTATGAGCTTAAAGATGTTGTAAGACAATCACAGGAATCAGGAATATTGGCAAATGCAACAAAAATAAGAGATCAGATAATTGCTGATAAGCATCAATTTCCTTTCTTTTCATTAAATGATTATGTTGATATACAAAAAATAAATGGAGAAGAATTGGAAGACAGACTAAATGATTCTTATTCGAAAAATGAATATGGGGATACAGTGCTTATATGTCGTTCAAACAAACGGGCAAACATTTATAATCAGGAAATTAGAAGACGAATTTTGTATAAAGAAAATGAAATTTCAGCAGGAGATTATATGATGGTTGTTAAAAATAATTATTATTGGCTGCCTTCGGAATCAAAAGCCGGATTTATTGCTAACGGCGACATAATTGAACTTATCAGAATAAAAAAAATCCAGGAACTTTACGGATTCCGTTTTGCTGATGTAAGCATCAGATTAGTTGATTATCCTGATGAGAATGAATTGGACACAAAAATTATGCTTAATACTATTATGGCACCAACCCCAGCCTTATCGCAAGCTGATAATAAAAAATTATTTAATGAAATTATCAAGGATTATTTTGATATACCACAAAGAAGAAAACGTATAGAAAAAGTAATAAATAATCCTTTTTTCAATGCATTACAAGTAAAGTTCGCTTATTCATTAACCTGCCACAAAACACAAGGTGGGCAGTGGAAAACAGTTTTTATTGACCAGGGATATATCACTGAACAGATGATAAACATTGAGTTTATGCGGTGGCTTTATACTGCTGTAACAAGAGCTTATAAAAAACTTTATTTGATTAATTTTAATGATATTTTTATTAGCTAAAATTTACTTATTATATCTTTTGCCTTTTCAAAAGCTTTTGTTATTCCTTCAGGATATTTCCCGCCAGCAGTTGCAAAGTGCGGTTGTCCTCCTCCTCCACCCTTAATTTCTTTTGCTATTTCTTTAATGATATTCCCTGCATTTAAGGCTTTTTCTTTAACTAAATTTTCAGAAATCATTATTGTTAAATTAGCTTTCCCATTTGATTCAGTCCCTAAAATCAAAAACATGTTTTCTATGGAATCTCTTAAACTATAAGCCAAATCTTTAAGAGTAGAAGCATCAAGATTCACCTTTTCAGCAATAAAATTTATTCCATTAATATTTTGAGCTTTTTTAATAAGTTCTGCTTTCACTTTCAGTGCTTTTTCTCTTTTCAAATCACTTATTTGTTTATTAAGATTTGCATTTTGATTTAACAATTCTTTAACACTTTTAACAACATCTTTTGGAGATTTTAGCATAATTTTTAATTCTTTAACAATTTTTGCTTGAGAATTAAAAAATTCTTCAGCTTTATCAGCAGTAATAGCTTCAATTCTTCTTATGCCAGCAGCAATAGCACTTTCAGAAATTATTTTAAACATTCCTATTTGTCCTGTTGCTTTAACATGAGTCCCCCCACAAAGTTCAATAGAAAAATTTTTATCAAAAATAATAACTCTAACAAACTCGCCATATTTTTCTCCAAATATAGCTGTTGCTCCCATCTTTTTTGCCTTATCAATAGGCACATCTCTTTGTTCTTCTAAAAATATGTTTTCACGAATTTTTTTATTTACAATTTCTTCAACTTTTGCAATTTCTTCATCAGTAAGTTTTGAGAAATGAGAAAAATCAAATCTTAAATGGTCCTCATCAACTAAAGATCCTTTTTGTTCAACATGATTTCCAAGAACCTTTTTAAGTGCTGCTTGCATAAGATGTGTAGCAGAGTGATTATTAGCAGTTAATCTACGTTTTTTTTCATCAACAACAGCAGTAAATATTTTATTTAAATCATCAGGGATACTTTTCGTAATATGAACAATCAAATTATTTTCTTTTTGAGTATCTTCAATATATATTTTTTTATTATCAAATTGCAAGTATCCTCTATCCCCAACTTGTCCTCCTGACTCTGCATAAAAAGGCGTTTTATCTAAAACAATCTGATAAAACTCTTTCTTTTTTGATTTTACCTTTCTGTATTTAATAATCTTAACCTCTGCTTTAAGACAATCATAACCAACAAATTTAGTTTGTTCAACATTATTTCTTAAAACTTTCCAGTCGTAAGAATTAACTTCAGCATCCTGACGAGAACGACTTTTTTGTTGTTGCATACCTTTGTTAAATCCTTCCATATCAACAGACCAGTGTTTCTCTTTTGCCATTAGCTGAGTAAGGTCAACAGGGAAGCCATAAGTATCGTAAAGTTCAAAAGCAAAATTCCCATTTATCACTTTTTTATCAACATTTAAGGAGATGTATTTATTAAATTTCTGAATCCCAAAAGATAAAGTTCTTAAAAAAGCTATTTCTTCTTCTGTTATCACTTTTCTGATTAATTTTTGTTGTGCTTTAATTTCAGGAAATATATCTCCCATTTGATTAACAAGCAAAGGGACTAACTCATTTATAAAAGGTTTTTTAAAGCCTAGAAATGTGTATCCATATCTTACAGCTCTTCTTAAAATTCGTCTTATAACATAACCAGCTCCATTGTTTGAAGGCAACTGACCATCAGCAATAGCAAAAGTAATAGCTCTTAAATGATCGGCTATTACCTGCATTGCAATGTCATATTCTTTATTTTTTCCATATTCTTTACCAGACATCTCAGCAATTTTAAGGATGAGAGGTTGAAAAACATCAGTATCATAATTTGATTTTTTGCCTTGCAAGACCATACAAAGACGTTCAAATCCCATTCCTGTATCAACATGTTTAGCAGGTAAAGGAATAAGTTTTCCATCAGCCCTGCGATTTAGCTCAATAAATACTAAGTTCCAGATTTCAATTACCAGAGGATGGTTTTTATTTATAAGCTCTCTGCCTTTAATTTTTTCTTTTTCTGCATCATCTCTAATATCAATATGGATTTCAGAACAAGGTCCACAAGGTCCGGTATTCCCCATCTCCCAAAAATTATCTTTTTTGGAACCGAATAATATATGGTCCTCAGGAACTATTTCTTTCCAGTAATTATAAGATTCAATATCTTTGGGCAATCCCTCATCTTTGTCACCCTCTAAAACTGTAACATATAAATTTTCTTTATTTATTTTATAAACTTCAGTAAGTAATTCCCATGCCCAGTTAATGGCTTCTTTTTTAAAATAATCTCCAAACGACCAATTGCCAAGCATTTCAAACATTGTATGATGATATGTATCGCGGCCAACTTCTTCTAAGTCATTATGTTTACCTGAAACCCTCAAACATTTTTGAGTGTTAGCTGCACGTAAAAATTTAGGACTTATATTCCCAAGAAAGATATCTTTAAATTGATTCATCCCTGCATTGGTAAACATTAATGATGGATCATTTTTTATAACTATTGGAGCTGATGGTATAATTGTGTGTTTTTTAGATTTGAAAAAATCCAAAAATGTCTTTCTTACAAGAAAAGAGTTCATATAAACTATGATTTAATTAACATTAATTAACAAAAAAAATAACTTTAAAAAGATTTAATTTGCAAATTTAAATTAATTAATTAACTTTGCATTTAGCATAAATTATTTAATCTGTCTTTTCTTAAAATAATAATCAATGAGTAAAACAAGATACAAATTTAACAAAGAATCCTTACAGATTGAAGAAGTTCATTTAACTTTTAAGGATAAGTTTAAAAAATTCCTTTCAATTATTAGTTCGGGATTGGTTTTCGCAGCAGTGGCATTTTATATATCCTATAATTTTATTGACTCACCAAAAGAAAGAATGCAACAGCATGAAATAAAGCAATACAAA
The DNA here is from genome assembly GCA_964395505.1 of uncultured Bacteroidales bacterium. Taxonomy (GTDB): domain Bacteria; phylum Bacteroidota; class Bacteroidia; order Bacteroidales; family AUK083; genus AUK083. The sequence goes on from CAYNBX010000075.1 coordinate 4,463, forward strand.
ATGCAGTATGAAGTCTTAAATGACAGACTTGATCAAATATCTAAAATATTAAAAAATTTGCAAAATAAAGATGACAATATTTACAGGGTTATCTTTGAGGCAGAACCAATACCTGCATCTATCAGAAAGGCAGGCTTTGGTGGTGTTGATAGATATGCAAAATTAGACGGATATAAATGTTCAAAACTTTTAATTAACACAACAAAAAAAATAGATAAAATTACAAGTGAATTATATGTCCAATCTAAATCATTTGACGATATATTTAAAATGGCTAAGAATAAAGAAAAAATGATGACTTGTATTCCTGCTATACAACCTATAAGCAATAAGGACTTAGGAAGAATATCATCTTTTTTCGGTTGGAGAATACATCCTATTTTTAAGAAAAGGATGTTTCATTATGGACTTGATTTTACAGCACCAATAGGCACTAAAGTTTATGCAACAGGTGATGGAGTTGTTACTATGGCTAAGAGATCCAGATATGGTTATGGTAATAAAATCATTATTGACCATGGTTATGGTTTTAAAACTGGGTATGCACATCTTCATAAATTTTTAGTAAAGAAAGGGCAGAAAGTAAAAAGAGGACAGGTTATTGGAACCGTTGGAAACACTGGACTCTCAACAGGTCCTCATCTTCATTATGAAGTAATTAAAAACGGCGTAAAAGTAAATCCAATTTATTATTTCTTTAATGATTTGAGCCCTCAAGAATTTGCAAGTATTTTAAATTATTCACATAGAGCTGTCAGTAGTAGATAATCATTTTTATGCCTCGTAAAAAGAAAAAAATTGAAAAAATTTATTATTCTATCGGTGAAGTTGCCAAAATGTTTAATGTAAATACTTCCTTAATTCGTTACTGGGAAGAAGAATTTGATATTATTAAACCACAGAAGAATAAAAAAGGAAATCGTTTATTTACAAAACAAGATATAGATAATTTTTATGTTATATACCACCTGGTGAAAGAAAGAGGTTTTACTTTGCAGGGGGCAAAAGAAAAACTTAAAGAAAATAAAGAAGATACAATAAACAATATTGAAATCGTTAAATCTCTGAACAAAATCAAAGATTTTCTCTTAAATGTTAAAGAAAAACTCTGATTTATTGTTCTGTTTAATTTTAAGTACCCAAAATTATTCCTCCAGGTTTAAGCTTCTAAATTTTCAATTTTATTTACTTTAGCCTTTACACCTTGAACTACATTAAAGTATTTTTAAAAATACAAATTCTTAATAAGATATTCTTTAACATATTGTTCAACACCTTCTTCTAAAGAATAGAATTTTTTATCATATCCAATAGATCTTAGCTTATTCATATTAGCTTGAGTAAAATATTGATATTTATCACGAATATCTAATGGTGTGTCAATAAACTCAATATTATTTTCTTTGTTAAGAGCTTTAAAAGTAGCTTTTGCTAAATCAAGGAATGTGCGAGCCTTGCCTGTACCTAAGTTATATAATCCCGAATCTTTTTTATGCTTCATCATAAAATAAATCACATCCACAACATCTTTAACATAAACAAAATCACGTAATTGTTTTCCATCTTCAAATTCAGGTTTATGCGACTTAAAAAGTTTAACTTTACCTGTTTCGTTAATTTGTTTAAAAGCGTGTATAATTACAGAAGCCATTCTACCTTTATGATATTCGTTTGGCCCATAAACATTAAAAAATTTCATTCCAGCCCAAAAAGATGGTTTCTCATCTTGTTGTAATGCCCATTTGTCAAATTCATTTTTCGACTCAGCATAAGCATTCAATGGTTTAAGTTTATAAATAATATGGTGATCATCAATATATCCGAATTCGCCCAGACCATAAGTGGCTGCTGAAGACGCATATATCAATGGAATATGATATTTTACACAAGCTTTCCACATAGATTTTGTATAATTCAAATTCAATTTGTCAAAAACAGATTTTTTTGTTTCCGTAGTATCTGTTCTCGCTCCAAGATGAATTATGAAATCAATATTTTTATTATTGTTTTTTAACCAATCAAAAAATATTTCTCTGTCTATCTTTTCTTTAAATTGTTTGTTTGCTAAATTTTTATTTTTCTCAGAATTAGAAAAATTGTCAACAATAACAATATCGTTAAATCCTTGATTATTTAATTTTTTAAGCATACAGCTGCCAATAAAACCTGCTGCACCTGTTAGTATTATCATATTAAATTTTTATTTATCAGATAATTAATTTTTTTGCAAAATTAAAAATATTAATCTTTTATAAAATAAAAATTAGTTGATGAGATATTGTGAACAAAAGAATTGGAATATTATTGTAAATTTGTTTTTTTTAAAACCTTAAATCGGCAAATTACCTCGCAGCGAAAAGTTGAAATATGAGTCAGCGTTGACGCAGCACAGTGAATAGCATCGCAGTTGCAGCCCTTGTTACGAAGAGAAGGTCTGAGCAAACATTTCCAACAATGGCATGCATTTCGGTTTTGCATAAGATTTATTCTGCTGAAATTAAGGTTAAATATAAAATAATTTTATAAAGTTGAAGAAGATAATATCAGTTGTAGGAGCACGTCCAAACTTTATGAAGGTAGCCCCTTTATATAAAGCTTTTAAAAAATATGACAAAAAAATAAAACACTTGATATGTCATACAGGACAGCATTATGATGAAAAAATGTCAAAAATATTTTTTGATGAATTAGAGCTGCCTGAGCCAAATTTTTATCTAAGCGTTGGCAGTGAAAGTCATGCTGTACAGACTGCAAAAATAATGATTGAATTTGAAAAAGTTCTCTTAAAAGAAAAGCCTGATTTGATAATCGTTGTTGGCGATGTAAATTCAACTATAGCCTGCAGCCTGGTTGCCTCAAAGCTTTCTGTTAAAGTTGCTCACGTTGAAGCGGGACTGAGAAGTTTCGACCGCTCTATGCCTGAAGAAATAAACAGAGTGCTTACTGATGTCATCTCCGATTATTTATTTGTAACTGAAAAAAGCGGACTGGACAATCTGAAAAACGAAGGCATTAATCCTGAAAAAATATTTTTCGTTGGTAATGTCATGATTGACAGCATGGTCTTTTATAAACCAAAAATTATTAAATCAGACATATTATATAGATTTAACCTCAGAAAAAACAATTATGTTTTAGTAACTTTTCACAGGCCTGCTAATGTTGACAAAGAAAATTACCTTAAAGAACTTGTAAATTTTTTAAATAATATTGCAGGTTTACGCAAAATCATTTTCCCTATACATCCACGTACTAAAAATAATTTAGAAAAGTATAATTTATTAAAAAATGTTAATTCAAATGTTATTCTAACGCCTCCTATTGGTTATATTGATTTTCAGAGCTTAACTCAAAATGCTGAATTAGTAATAACTGACAGCGGAGGCATACAAGAAGAAACAACTTTTGCTGGTATTCAATGCATAACAGTACGAGATAATACAGAACGTCCATCAACAGTTGATATTGGGACAAATCAGTTAATAGGGACAGACTTGAAAAAAGTTGAATTTGCTGCAAAGGAGGTTCTGTCAGGTAATATTAAAAAGGGAGGCATTCCTAAATTTTGGGATGGTAAAACTGCAGAAAGGATAAGTAAAATTCTTGCAAAAAAATTA
>CAYNBX010000076.1:0-8069 GCA_964395505.1 uncultured Bacteroidales bacterium
CCTGTGAAATATTTTGCTTTGCAAGATTAAAATCTATGATTTTATTTAAAAGGTTAAATTAGTAATAAATTTTTCATTGAGTAAAATCCTATTAACAAACGGATTTACTTTCATTTAATTTTATAAAAGAATATTCTATTTAAAAAAGCTACACTATTTTTAACATTCTTTCAATAGGCAATTTTGCCTTGACTGCTATATTTTCAGGGACTTTTATTTCAAATTCTTCATTTTTAAGAGTTCTGTATATTTTTTCTAAACTATTCAATTTCATATATTCACAGACAGCATCATTAAATACAGGATAAAATTTTTTATCAGGATTTTGAATTCTTAATTGATGCAACATACCAACCTCAGTAGCAATTAAGAATTCTTTTTTGGGAGAATTTTGAGCATGTTTTACCATTCCAGCAGTAGAATACAAATAAACATTTTTATGATTTTTTATGAATGAGTCAGAACAATCACATTCAGGATGGATTAAAATATCAGCATAAGGATGTTTTTTTTCTGCATTAATTAGCTGTTCATCTGTAATTTTTTTATGAACATGGCACTCACCATTCCAGAGCAGCATGTTTTTACCTGAAACAAGTTTTGCATATTTCCCAAGATGCTTATCAGGCAGAAATAATATTTCTTTATCTTTCGGTATTGAAGCAGCGACTTTAGCTGCATTTGCAGAAGTGCAGCAGTAATCACTTTCGGCTTTTATCTCTGCAGTAGTATTAACATAAGTAATGACAACAGCGTTTGTATGTTTTTTCTTCCATTCTCTTAATTGAAAAATATTAATGCTGTCAGATAAAGAGCAGCCAGCATTCAAATCAGGAATTAACACTTTTTTATCAGGAGATATAATTGAAGCAGTTTCAGCCATAAAATGTACACCGCAAAAGACTATTATGTCTGCATCAGTTTTTGCAGCTTTTTGTGAAAGACCAAGGGAATCACCAAGAAAATCAGCTATATCCTGAACTTCAGGATTTGTGTAATAATGAGCAAGGATTACAGCGTTTTTCTGCTCTTTTAATTTTAATATTTTTTCTACTAATTTTTTATTATCTTCCATATTTAATATTTAAAAAAAGTTATATTTCTTCAATATATTGACTAATATCTAATGCTTTAACTGAATGAGTTAAAGCACCAACAGAAATAAAATCGACACCTGTATCAGCAACTGCTTTTATCCTTTTTAAAGTCATATTCCCTGAGGCTTCAACAAGAGCTTTGCCATTAATTATTTCAACAGCTTTTTTCATTGTTTTATTATCCATATTATCGAGCATTATTATGTCAGCTCTCACTTGCAAAGCTTCTGTAACCTCATCAATATTAGTTGTCTCAACCTCAATTTTTATTTTTTTGCCTATCTTATTCCTGATTTGTTTTACTGCATTTTTTATGCTTCCTGCAACTTTTATATGATTCTCTTTTATCATAACCATATCAAACAAGCCCATACGGTGGTTAGTTCCTCCTCCCATTTTAACAGCATATTTATCCAACAATCTTAAGCATGGCACAGTTTTTCTTGTGTCAAGAATTTTTGTTTTACAGCCTTCAACAGCTTTAACATAACGTGAAGTTTCTGTTGCAATACCTGACATCCTTTGCAAAAAGTTTAAAGCCAATCTCTCACAACTTAAAAGAGCTCTGTGTGAACCTTCAATTTTAACTAATATTTCATTGGGTTTAATCTTATCACCATCTTTTACTTTGGGATGCCAAAAAATATTTTTATCCAACTTTCTAAAAACCATTTCTGCAATTGGCAAACCTGCAATAATTCCATAAGATTTAGAAACTATTATTGCTTTTGATTTAGAAGTCTTTGGAATTAATTTATTAGAAGTTATATCCCCGGTCCCAATATCCTCTTTTAAAGCAAAATCAATAATTTTTTCTATATCAGTATCATTAATATTTTTATTATCAAAAATCAATGTGATATTATTTTATTGTAAGTAAAGAGTAATTTATTAATATGTTTTTTGCTTTTATACAAAAATAAAAAAATTAAGACTTCTGGAAAATTTCGCCAAAATTTAACTGTGTGAATTATTCATTTAAAATTTATTTATAAGATAAGCTCAATTATGAGCATATAAATTATTACCTATTACCTAACAGGTATAAACTTTACTTCTTGTCCTTTTTGCTGAACACTATGAAACTTGAATTGAGAATTCATATCAGGATAATCTTCTCTAATATGACTACCTCTGCTTTCTTTTCTCAGCAATGCAGGTTTTGATATCAAAAGACAAACAGTGATTAAATTTTTTAGTTTTATACTAAAATATTCATTATCTTCATAATTAAATTCATTTTGTATTTTTTCTATCTCACAAATTGCTTTCTTAATAGATTTTTCATTTCTAAGTATCCCAATATTTTGGGTCATAATTTCTGATAATTTATTTTTCAATAAAACAAACTCCTGCTCTTTAGAATAATTAATTTTATACTTTTTAAATTTAAAATCTTTATCTAAGGGTTCAGAAAATTTATTTTTTAAAGCAGAATTGATAGCTCTTTTACCAAAGACAATACATTCGAGCAAAGAATTACTTGCCAGTCTGTTTGCACCCATAACTCCAGTAGAAGCAACTTCACCGCAAGCATAAAGGCCTTTTATATTTGTTTCTCCACCTACATTAGTTCTTATTCCACCTATCATATAATGAGCAGCCGGGGCAACTGGAATAGATTTAGTCATATCAACGCCGTATTTTTGACATTCATTAAAAATAAAAGGGAATCTTTTCTTTATTTTCACAGGGTCAAGATGGTCAAGTTTTAAAAAAACATGATTTTTCTTAGAGGATTTTAACTCATTAAATATTGCTTGAGATACAACATCACGAGGGGCTAATTCTGCAAGTTCATGTATGCCAAGCATAAATCTTTCATTTTTATAATTTACTAAATAAGCTCCTTCACCTCTAACTGCTTCACTGATTAAAAAGGTTTCACCTGTTGGGGAATAAAATGAGGTGGGATGAAATTGAAGAAACTCCATATCCGCAATCTGAGCACCTACATTATATGCCAATGCAACTCCATCACCTGTTGAGATATGTGGATTTGTACTAAGAGAATAAATGGCAGAGCATCCTCCCATAGATAAGACTACTGAATCAGAAATAAATAAAACATTTTCATTATTTTTATGGTTATAAGCATATACACCATAACATTTTATTGTATCAGAAATTAATTCTAATACAATTGTATTTTCAAAAATTGAAATATTTTTATTTTTTAAAACTTTAGAAAGCATAAATTTAACAAATTGTTTGCCAGTAGAATCTCCACCAGCATGAATAATCCTTTTATGATGATGACCCCCTTCAAGACCAAAAGATAATTTTCCATTTTCAGTGTCAAATTGCATCCCCATATCAATCAATTCGTGGATTCTCTCAGGTCCTTCATTAACAAGTATTTCAACAGAATCTCTATCACATAAACCTCTACCTGCTTCAATAGTATCTTCAAAATGCTTTTTCGGGGAATCGCCTGAACCTAACGCAACTGCTATACCTCCCTGAGCATTATAGGAATTGCTTATATCTAAGTTGGTTTTTGTGATAAGACCAACTTTCCCAAATTTGGAAGCATATTGGGCTGCATATAAGCCAGCAATACCACTTCCTACTATTAAAAAATCAAACTTATATTTTAACATTATAATAATGATAAATCATTTAAATCTTTAAATAAAAAGAACGCTAAATTATAACATTAATTTAATATTTCATTCTTAATTAATTTCCTTTTAAAATTTTACAATCGTTTCCTTTGATAATTTGTCTGATAATATAATAAAATTAGTTCTACTGTTATTTTAATGGCTAAGGTTTTATTTATTGAAATGATTGAGTAATGGATTGATTGGATGATTGGTTGATTGGATGATTGATTTGGTGATTGGCAGCATTCTAAAAACTGTGTAAATAAATATTGAGTCCAGTATAAAAAGCAAGTATGACCTCATCCCCTAACCCCTTTTCCTTTTATGAGTGAGGGGTAGGGGATGTGGTGAAAATAAGTTTTATCTTCTTTCAATTCTAATTATCCCATTAAATTTGTGTAAGTACCATAAAATTGAACACCAATAAAAACATCAAAAAAACAAATTATTTCAATTTTCTACATCTTTTTAGTTCATCATTATTTATCAATGCATTAATCTTTTCAATTTCATCTATAGATTTATGTAAGCTGCTGCACTCATACATTTCCAATAGAGGCTCAGGATATAAAATCATCTTAAAAAGTTCATAAGATGATGGAGTTTTATTTAATTTACTGTATTCATCATAAGTAATTTTTAGAAAAGCTACATTTTGATTAATTCCTCTGTTATCCAATAAATAACCCTTATCTAATCTTGTTGGGTATGCTAATTTCCCTTTGTAATAAACATCTTTTATGTCAGGAAATGAAGTTATTTTTGTCTTATCTTCTGATAAAATAACAGGAACTAATTTATAATAATCCCCTTTGGTTTTATAAATTATAATTGGTGCTATTGCAAAAGTTGCATCAGCTTTTTTTGATTTCTTTTGTGTTAAAAATTTAGCTTCAGATTTTGAACACGAGTTAGAAATAATTTCTGATAATAAAATAATCATAATAAAAACAGTTTTTCTTTTTTTCATATCTATTGAATTTTACTAACAATTATTCAATGACTACAAATCCGACCCCATTGCATTCTCCAAATTCAGGTATTGAAATATCGAAGTTTCCTGCTTTGCAGTCCTTTTCTTTACACTAATTTATAATATTTTATTTGTTTTCTTATAAATAAAACAGATTAAAAGTAAAGAAATTATTTTTAAAATTAGAAATTACATAATTATACATTTTTTGTTAAAAATTCTTAAAATAATTAAAAATATTATTATTGGGGGAAAATTTATTTATAATTTTGTAGTTAAATAAAAGTAAACATATTTAATAACTTTAATATTTATTAAGATTATGAAAAAAATCATTTTAACAATTGGTATTTTAGTTTTTGCTTTTTTTACAGCTAATTCACAAGAAACTACAAAGGAAAAAAATCCAAATGCCCCTGAAATTTCATTTAACAAATTAGTTCATGATTATGGAACCATTTATCAATACAGTGATGGGAAGTGTGAATTTAAATACACAAACACAGGTAAAGAACCTTTAGTTCTTACAACAGTTCGATCATCTTGCGGCTGCACAGTACCAAAATGGGATAGAAAGCCTTTACTCCCTGGCAAAAGTACAGTGATACAAGTTAAATATGCAACAAGCCGCCTGGGAATGATTAACAAAACTATTACTGTTTATTCAAATGCAAAAACTTCTCCTGTGGTTCTCAGAATTAAAGGAAAAGTTATACGTAAACCAAAAGAAATGATGCCTGTAAAAAAGACTAACAAAGATGCCACTCCTGTATCAAAATAATATTTTATAAAAGTAATTAGTACTAATCATATTAACTATGCCAGAAATTTCAAAAAGAGGTATTAAAATGCCTGCATCTCCAATAAGAAAATTAGTTCCTTATGCAGAAGCAGCAAAAAAAAGAGGCATAAAAGTCTATCATCTTAATATTGGTCAACCTGATATTCAAACTCCAGAAGAAGGCTTAAATGCAGTTAAGAATTTTGATTCAAAAATAGCAGCTTACACTCATTCAGCAGGTATTGAAACTTACAGAAGAAGTCTTGCTAAATATTATCAAAAGTTTAACATTGATGTTGATTATACAAATATCATTGTTACATCTGGTGGTTCAGAGGCTATTTTATTTGCAATGATGACCTGCCTTAATCCAGGTGACGAAATTATTATTCCCGAACCATTTTATACAAATTATAATGGTTTTGCTGTAGAAGCTAATGTTAAAATCGTTCCAATAACATCGTATATAAAAGACGGATTTGCTTTGCCTGCCATCTCTGAATTTGAGAAGGCAATAACTCCAAAAACCAGGGCAATAATGATATGCAACCCTAATAATCCAACAGGTTATTTATATTCAAAACAAGAGTTAGAGCAGCTTAGAGATATTGTTTTAAAACATGATTTATATTTATTTTCTGATGAGGTTTACAGAGAATTTTGCTACGATGGATACAAACATTTTTCAGTAATGCAGCTCAAAGATCTTGAAAACAACGCAGTGCTTTTGGATTCTGTATCTAAAAGGTACAGCGAATGTGGATTAAGAATTGGTGCTTTAGTAACTAAAAACAAAAAAATATTAGATGCTGCCTTAAAATTTGCTCAGGCTCGTTTAAGCCCTCCTTTATTCGGTCAAATCGCTGCAGAATCTTCAATTAATGCATCCAAAAATTATTTTGAGGAAGTTTATAATGAATATATAAAACGCAGAAATGTTACCATTGAAAACTTAAATAAAATCCCGGGTGTTTATTCACCAATGCCTAAAGGTGCTTTCTATTCAGTTATCAGTTTGCCAATTGATGATTCAGATAATTTTTGTCAATGGCTGCTTGAAGATTTTAATTACAAGGGAGAAACTGTAATGTTAGCCCCTGCAACAGGTTTTTATGCAACAAAAGGACTGGGTAAAAATGAAGTTCGTGTTGCTTATGTCCTTAAAATAGAAGATTTGAAAAATGCTGTTAAATGCTTAGAAGAAGCCTTGAAAGTTTATCCGGGAAGAACAATATGAAAATAAATTGTTAAGTCTATTTATTTATATATTTTTTTATCAGGGGTAGAGCAAATATTTCTTTCTAATCTTTTTAAATTTCTTAATATCTTTTTGCCAACTCTCTCTGATTTGTTCTTCTTTAATGCCACTAATTATTTGAGTCCTTAATCTTGAATCACCTGCAAGTTTATCAAAATAAGCATTAAAAAAATCACTTTTATTATGTAAGCGTTTATACATTTCAATCAACCACTTAAGATAAATTTTTTTTGAATTAATAATCACAGAATCAGGAAAATTTGTAAGTTTATAACCATAACATCTTATTCCTTTATAAGGAGGATTTATACAAGCTCCTGAGATGCTTTCCGGGATAAATGAAAATTTTGTATTCTTAATTTCAGGATTACCAAAAATTTGAAAGGGTTTATCTGTCCCTCTGCCAACGCTCACAATAGTTCCTTCAAATAATGCTAGAGAAGGATACAAATAAATAGCTTTCATATTTGGAAGATTTGGAGAAGGTTTAATTGGAAGTTGATAAAGTTGTGAATGTTTATAATTTTTTATCTTAACATATTTTAAATTACATTTTACCTGAGCTTTTAACCATCCTTCACCATTTACCATAAGAGCATATTCGGCAATTGTCATTCCATAAACTATTGGAACAGGTTCTAATCCAACAAATGAAGTAAACTTTTTTTTAAGAACAGGTCCGTCTATATAAAAACCATTAGGATTTGGCCTGTCAAGTAAAATAAGTGGAATATTGTTTTCAGCACAGGCTTCCATAACATAACACAGGGTTGAAATATAAGTGTAAAATCTAACTCCTACATCCTGAATATCAAAAACAATAACATCAATTCCCTGCAAATCACATTCCTTAGGCTTTTTATTATTGCCATAAAGTGAAATCACCGGTATTCCGGTTTTTTTATCAATATAATTTTTTACTGATGTTCCTGCATCGACATTTCCCCTAAAACCATGTTCAGGAGAAAATATTTTTTTTACTTTAATACCTGAGTTTAGCAAACTATCAACTAAATGAGTATTTTTTATCATAGATGTTCTATTAGCAACAACAGCAACATTCTTGCCTTTTATCCAGGGCAAATAAATTTGAGTTCTTTCAGCTCCTACCTTAACATTTTTAGAAGTAATAATTTTATTGATTTGCTGAGAATGAACACAAAAATGCATTGATAAGCTTATAAATAATAAAATCGTTATATGTTTCATCTTGTTTATATTTTTATAGGTAACCCATTATTAAGCATCTACCTTGTAGAAATTTTATTAGTAATATTTGAGATTAGAAATTAGATATTTGAAATTATGCTGCTAAAAGTAAGCTTTTTCCCCAATTTCTAATTTCCAATTT
>CAYNBX010000077.1:0-8054 GCA_964395505.1 uncultured Bacteroidales bacterium
ATATTTCAGATGAAGATTTTGATAAGATAATTGCTCATGAAAAAATACACATCAGACAAGGACATTCTTACGGTGTTTTCATTTTTGAAATTTTATGTATTATCCTATGGTTTAATCCTTTTGTTTGGTTATACAAACATTCAATCAAAGAAGTTCATGAATATCTTGCTGAACAGGGAGTTTTGCAACAGTGATATAATAAACTTAAATATCAAAACCTTTTGTTTAGCCTTGTATCAAGTATAAGGCTAAACGAGATAATTAATGCAATTATTATCAGGATAAATAAAGTATTTTCTATCTGGAATATTTTTTTTAGCCTTTATAACTAATTCTTTGGTTGAAATATCAGGGATGCTGTCTTTTTAAGGATGGCATCCTTGGCGTCTATCAAAAGTCAATGATTCCAGTATAATTTTCAGGAGTAATTGCTTTTAATTCTTTTTTTATAGAATCAGAAACATTTAGATTATCTATAAAATTAGTTATCATTTCTTTGGTGATTTTTTTATTTGTTCTTGTGAAATTTTTAAGTGTTTCGTAAGGCTCTGGATAATTTTCTCTGCGAAGAATAGTTTGAATTGCTTCTGTAACAACCTGCCAGTTATTTTGCAAATCATCACGAATTTTATCTTCATTTAAAATAAGTTTATTTAATCCATTTAATAAGGATTTAAAAGCAATAACAGAATGAGCAATAGGCACTCCAATATTACGGAGTACTGTTGAATCGGTTAAATCTCTTTGCATACGTGAAACCGGTAATTTTGAAGAGAGATGTTGAAAAACAGCATTAGCAATACCTAAGTTGCCTTCTGAATTTTCAAAGTCAATAGGATTAATTTTATGAGGCATTGTTGAAGACCCAACTTCTCCTTTTTTTATTTTCTGTTTAAAATAAGCCATTGAAATATAAGTCCATATATCTCTATCAAAATCAATGATTATTGTATTGATTCTTTTAAAGTTATCACAAAAAGCTGCGAGATTATCATAGTGCTCTATTTGTGTTGTTGTTCTTGAACGATTCAGGCCAAGTGTTTTATTAACAAAATTATCAGCAAATCTTACCCAGTCAATTTCAGAATATGCTGCATAATGTGCGTTAAAATTTCCTATTGATCCACCAAACTTTGCAGAAAAAGGAATCGTTTTTAAGAGTGATATTTGCTTTTGTAATCTTTCAACAAAAACATAAATTTCTTTGCCTAAGATCGTGGGTGTTGCAGCCTGGCCATGAGTGTGAGATAACATTGGTATATGTTTCCACTCATTAGCTTTTTCAATAAGTTTGTTAAGAACTTCATCAAATGTAGGTTGTATAACTTTTTCAAAAGCCAATTTTAAAGAATATGGAATTGCAGTGTTATTTATATCTTGTGAAGTTAAGCCAAAATGTATAAACTCTTTGTATTTGTTTAATTTCAACTCTTCAAATTTTCCCTTCAAAAAATATTCTACTGCTTTTACATCATGATTAGTAGTTTTTTCAATTTGCTTTACTTTTACTGCATCATCTAAATTGAAATCTTTATAAATATCTCTTAGTTTTTCAAACGAATTTTTGTTAAAACCTTGCAGTTGAGGTAATGGCAACTCGCATAAAGCAATAAAATATTCTATTTCGACAAAAATACGATAATTGATAAGTGCAGCTTCAGAAAAATATTTTGCTAATATCTCTGTTTTATCTCTATATCTCCCGTCTATTGGAGAAATTGCATTTAAAGGTGATATTTTCATGAGTTTATATTTTTTCAATTCAATATTTAGAAATTGGAAATTAGTCCCGTGGACTCGGGGAAAATTTTTATTTTCTAATTTTATATTGATAAATTATATTTAACTGCTAAATTAGTTTTAATTTCTGATAATAGTATACCCACCTTTTTCATCTAATTTGATTATTGTTGAAGGTTTTATTTCTTTTATTCTGTGATGATAAATCTTAACAACATAATCAACATTATTAATTATTTCATCTGATATATTATTAAAGGTTAAAGGCATTGTATCCCCTGATATATTTGCAGAAGAAGAGACAATTGGTTTATCAAAAAGACTTATAAGTTTTTGGCAGAACTTATCTTTTACAATTCTAATTGCAATAGTTTTATCTCTGGCAATAACATTTTTTGCGAGATTTTTGGCTCCAGGGTAAATAATTGTTAAGGGTTTATCCATCATAATTATTAAGTCATAAACAATTTCAGGAACATTTTTAACATATTTTTTTAATTTTTCTGATTTGTCAAGAAGAACAATAAGGCTTTTGTTTTCTATACGTTTTTTTATTTTATAAATTTTTTGTACAGCTCTTGCATTTGTAGCATCGCAGCCGATTCCCCATATAGTATCAGTTGGGTATAAAATAGTACCGCCTGCTTTTAGTACTTTTACAGTTTCAAATATTTCCTTTATAAATCCATTTTCTTTCATAAGTATTATATTCTTTTTAATAATTGTTCCTTTTTTATTGTATAAGCACATTTAAAATGTTTTTCCTTGCAAAAATTATGCCCATGTAATCCACAAGGCCTACATTTTAAATTTTCACAGGTTTCTATTGTAACACTATCATCAGATAATGGACCAAATCCAAAAGCCGGAATAGTTGAACAAAATATTGTTGTCAATGGAGCATTTACAGCAGATCCTAAATGTTGGGGTGCTGAATCATTAACAAAATTCATTTTTGCATCTTTCATCAATGCTGCTGTTTCTAATAAACTTAAGTCCCCTGCTAAATTAATAATTTTTTTATAATTTGCTTTATTAATAATATTTTGACATACTCTATAATCTTTTTTTGAACCTAATAAATAAATAGTGTATTTTTTATTTACATCATTTATAAATTCAACCCATTTATCAGCAGGGTATTGTTTTGTAAACCACAATGAACAGGGTGCAATGCAAATATATTCTGAAGATTTATATTTTTTAACTCTATCAAAATCTTTTTCACAGGGATATAATTTTATTGATGCCGGCTTATCATCAGTAATATCTTTTATAAGCTCTAAGTTCCTGTCAATTTCATGTTTATATTCATTAACATTTCCAATGATGTGTTTTATTGATTTTGTGAATAAAAACGAGAAGGGATTTTTATCAAATCCAATTGTTGTTTTAGCTCCTGATAAAGCAGTTATTAATCCTGTTGAAGCAAAGCGTTGAATATTAATGAGAAAATCATATTTATCGGATCTTAGCTTTTTTATGATATGAAAAAGATTTCTATATTTATTTTTTGATTTATCCCAGATAATTAAATCATTTAAAAAAGGATGATTTTCAAACAAACTTTCTGTCCCTTTTCTTAGTAAAAAATCAATTTTTGAATCAGGAAAATTATTATGCAGCTTTTCTAAAACAGGAGTAGATAAAATTACATCTCCTATTGAAGCCGTTTGTATTATTAGGATTTTTCGCAAAATATATTATGTATATTAGAAATTTAACAGAAAATAAATTGAACCTTTTTTTGTAATAATATTGTAATTATGAGTCATTCGCAGAGCTTTAAATTGAAATATTATAATCTCTTAAAGCATCATTCAAAGCGGTTTTTAAGTTTGTGGATTTTTTTCTTTTGCCAATAATCAAAGCGCAGGGAATTTGGAAATCCCCGGAAGGAAATTTTTTGGAGTAAGAACCAGGTATTACAACAGAACGAGAGGGGATAAAAGCTTTGTACTCTTTCGGTTTATCTCCAGTAACATCAAATATCTTTGTAGATTTAGTAATCACAACATTAGCACCTAAAACAGCTTCTTTTTCAATCCTTACTCCCTCAACAATCGTACAACCAGCACCAATAAAACAATTATCCTCAATGATTACAGGTACTGCCTGAACAGGCTCAAGAACTCCACCAATTTTCACACCTACACTTAAATGAACATTTTTGCCTATTTGAGCACAGGAGCCTACCAATACCCAATTGTCAATCATTGTTCTGTTGTCAACATAAGCCCCTATATTTACATAAGAAGGCATTAGTATTACTCCTTTTGCCAGATAAGAACCATAGCGAGCAACAGCATGAGGCACAACCCTGACACCCAGCTTTTTAAAATTGTTTTTTATATTGATTTTATCGTAAAATTCAAAAGGTCCTACTTTTGTTGTTTCCATCTTTTGTATCAGAAAATAAAGAATTACAGCTTTCTTAATCCATTCATTTACTTTCCATTTATTTTCAATAGGTTCTGCAACTCTTAACTTTCCCTTATCTAATAAATCAATTACCTTTCTAATCGCATTTTTAGTGTTCTCTTTTTTTAAAAGATTACGATCCCCCCAGGCTATTTCTATTATGTCTTGTAAATGTTCTATCATTATAAAAATATTATTTGGTCAAAATTATATAAAATTTTAATAAAATTATATATTTATTTAATTTTGCAAATCATTTAATACTTAAAATAATTAAGCCTTAAATCAGCAAATTACTTAGCAGCGAAAAGTTGAAATGTGCGTTAGTGTTGGCGCAGCCCAGCGAAAAGCATCACAGGCACAGCCCTTGTTACGAAGAGAAGGTCTGAGCAAGCATTCCCAACAATGTCATTAGTTTCGGCTTTGCATAAGATTTAGTTTGCGTATATAAGGTTATGTATCAAAATAAAAAAACATCTTAAATTTTTCTAAATGGGTCGAATTCTATCTATTGATTATGGACAAAAAAGAGTGGGCATAGCTGTTACTGACGAGCTCAAAATGATTGCTAATGCGTTAACCACAGTCCATTCAAAAGATGTTATAGCTTATTTGAAAGATTATACTTTAAAAGAAAATGTTGAATGTTTTGTTGTTGGTGAGCCGAGACAAATGAATAATAAAGCCTCTGAATCAACAAAATTTATTGAACCTTTTATAAAATTATTAAAAAAAGAATTTCCTGATATACCTGTAAAAAGGATGGACGAGCGATTTACTTCAAAAATTGCTTTCCAAACTATGCAAGAGGCAGGATTGAAAAAGAAAGACAGACAAAATAAAGCTTTGGTTGACCAAATTAGTGCCACTTTGATCTTGCAGTCTTACTTAGATTCCAAATAAGCAATTTTTTGATTTTATATTTATAAATACTACAATATAAGATATTTGCTTTTTAAAATAATAAAAAAATTAAAAAAATTATGATATTACCAGTTACAGCTTACGGTTTACCTATTTTAAGAAAAGTATCTAAAGAAATTGGAAAAGATTATCCAAATTTAGATGATTTGATAGGTAATATGTTTGAAACAATGAATATCGCAGAGGGAGTAGGATTAGCTGCTCCGCAAGTAAATCTGTCCCTGAGATTATTTGTTATTGATGCAACATCTTTTGCAGATAAATACAATGAGACAAAAGATTTTAAAAAAGCTTTTATTAATCCAAACATTATTGAGCGGGGAGATGAGAAAATTACTTTTAGTGAGGGCTGCTTGAGCATCCCCGGCATTTATGAAGAGCTAGATCGTCCGAAAAATATTCGTATCCAGTATTATGATGAGAATTTTGAGTTTCATGATGAGAAATATAATGGTATTCGTGCTCGTATTATGCAGCACGAGTTTGATCACTTAGAAGGAATCCTTTTTGTTGACCATCTTAGCTTTATCAGAAAAACTCTTCTAAAAGGAAAATTATCTGATATCTCTAAAGGAAATGTTAAAGTAGATTATAAAATGATATTTCCTGCTAAAAAAAAGAAGTATAAATAAAGCTTGATAAAAAGTATATATTTATATATTTGCTGATTAATAAAAATTATGTAAAATAATATAATGAAAATAACAAGAAAATGAAAACAATAAAAGTTTTAGCATTAATATCTGCTGTTTTACTGCTATCTTCTGCTTGCAGCTCACCTAAAGAGAAAGCTGAAAATAAAATTAAAAAGACAGAAAATAAATTATTTTCTAATGCGAAAAAACCAGTTGAAAAAACAGCAACAGATGCTTTAATAAAATCATATATTGATTTCGCTCATAAGTATCCAAAAGATTCAAATGCAGTGAATTATTTGTTCAAAGCTGCTGACCTTTCTATGAATACTTCCGGACCTAAACAAGCTGTGGATTTATTCGACGAGATAATGAAAAATTATCCTGATTATTCTAAGGTACCTCAATGCTTATTTTTAAAAGGATATATCTATGAAAATTATTTAAACAGTTTGGCTAAGGCTAAAGAAATATATACAGAGTTTTTAAAAAAATATCCTGATGATGATTTTGCTGACGATGCGCAAGCTTCTCTTAATAATTTAGGCAAATCCCCGGAAGAATTAATTAAAGAATTTGAAGCTAAAGCAAAAAAAAATGGGAAATAAAATTTTATGATTATTTCTTAATTTAAGAGAGAAGTTTTTTATTCCTTTATCTACTCTAAATCAAATAGAAACAGTTTTATTTATAGCTAAATAAAATATAACAAGCAACTTTTTTTAAAAAAAAGTTGCTTGTTATATTTTAATGAATTATATTTGCAATGATTTTAAAAATGAAATGATTACAAATATGAGACAAATACAAAATATAAAAAATTCTTTAACTGATGCAGGGATTAAACCTTCTTATCAAAGAATTAAAATTTATAAATATCTTATTGAAAATATGAACCATCCTACTGTTGACATGATTTACAAAGATTTAGCCACTGATATTCCAACTTTATCAAAAACAACAATTTATAATACATTAAAACTTTTTGTGGATAAGGGTATAATTCAGATGATTACCATTGAAGATAATAAAACAAGATATGATGCAAATACCTCAACACATGGACACTTTAAATGTATAAAGTGTGGTAAAATTTATGATTTCTCATTTGATAAATCAAACTTAAATATTAAACAGATTAAAAATTTTGAAATAAAGCAAATTCACTTATATTTAAAAGGTATTTGTGAAAACTGTAAAAACAAAAAATAATTATTAAATTTTAAACATAAAAATATGGAGGAAAATATTATGACAAAAAAATTAGAAGTTTACAAGTGCGAAATTTGTGGAAACATTGTAGAAGTGACAAATGCCGGTGCCGGCACTTTAGTTTGCTGCGGACAAGATATGAAACTTTTAAAAGAAAGTACAGCAGACAGCACAACAGAAAAACATGTACCTTTTATTGAAAAAATTGAAGGGGGATATAAAGTTAAAGTAGGTGAAAATGTAAATCATCCAATGACTGAAAAACATTATATTCAATGGATAGAACTAATAACTGAGAATAAGGTTTATAGAAAATACCTCACGCCTGACGATGAACCTGAAGCAATTTTTAAAGTTGATGATATAGAAAAAATTATTTCTGCAAGAGAATATTGCAATATTCACGGTCTGTGGAAATATGAAAAATAATTCTGACGTGTTTGCAAGAAAATGCCAATAACTGTATTATACTCGTCTTAAAAATTAATTATCCTGATGCATCGGGATGGTTAATTTCTAAGACTTTGCAAGCCTTGTGCTTGACGTTTTCTTATCAAACACTCTTATTTTTAGAAATTTTTTTCAAACATTTTGTATAATTTAAAAAAAAATAAAAAAATGTTAAACAAAAAAGTAGAACAAGAATTAAACAAACAAGTAAATGCAGAATTATTTTCTGCATATTTTTACTTATCAATGTCTGCATATCTTGAATCGATAAATCTTCCGGGCTTTGCTCATTGGATGCGAATACAAGTAGAAGAAGAACAATTTCATGCAATGAAGATGTTTGACTACATAAATGAAAGAGGCGGAAGAGCTGTTTTAACTACTATTGAACAACCAAAAACAGAATGGAAAAACGTTATTGAAGTTGCAGAAGAAATTTATGCTCACGAACAAAAAGTAACGGGACTGATTAACAATTTACTTGATGTAGCAATTGAAGAAAAAGATCACGCTACAAACAATTTCTTACAGTGGTTTATTGCCGAACAAGTTGAAGAAGAAGCAAATACAGAAAATATTCTAAACCAACTTAAAATGGTTGAAGGCAAAGGTCACGGATTATTCATGTTGGACAAAGAACTTGGCACAAGAGTGTTTGTTCCGCCAACAACA
>CAYNBX010000078.1:0-8052 GCA_964395505.1 uncultured Bacteroidales bacterium
CTACGGGGTAAACTTGTCTTTAAAACAGTCATTTACAAAAGACGTCATTCTGAACTAAACACCGACTTTATGTACAGACACTAATTTTAGTGTCTGTCAATAAAGTAATGTTATAACAATTTAAGATTTGAGATTTGATAATAATATTCCATTGATTATATATTGATTAAAAATGAAATCTTAATAAATTTTTATTGATACAGTTTTTAGAATGCTACCAATCACCAAAACAATCATTGATTCATCCAGTCATCCCATTATTCCAATAACATCTTTGCCATTAAAATAACAGTAGAACCTTTATAAATACACAAGTTTAAAAGAATATCTGTTTTTTTCAAATTGCAGATTTAATAAAAAATACAAATTAATTTAAAAAAATGCTTATTTTCACCAGCTAAATAATTTTAAAAAATGTTTAATTTCGCAAACTAAAAAAAAATAAAAATATGCCAGTATTAGGCTCAATAATAAAAAGAGCAATAGAATTACGAGGTAAAATACCCAATAAAAAAATAAGTAAGCTTAAGCCTTACGATGCTCAGAAAAAAACACTAAAAAGATTACTAAAAAAAGCATATCCCACTGCATTTGGGGAGTATTATGGTTTTTTGGATATATTGAAGCACGAAGATATTATTAGCGAGTTTCGAAAAAGGGTTCCTGTAAATGATTATAATTCAATATTTCAAAAATGGTGGTATCGGGCATTAAATGGCGAAGCTTATGTAAGCTGGCCTACAAAAGTAAAATATTTTGCTTTAAGTTCAGGGACTTCTGAGGCATCCAGCAAATATATTCCTATTACAAGTGATATGAACCATGCTATTAGAAAAACCAGCATAAGACAGATATATTCACTTGCACATTATGATTTCCCAAATGAGTTCTTTTCAAAAGGAGTTTTAATGCTTGGGGGTAGCACGCACTTACAGTATAATGGAACTTATTATGAAGGTGATTTATCAGGTATAACTGTAAGGAATTTGCCTTTTTGGTTTCAGCAATATTTTAAGCCTGGAAGACGTATTTCTAAAGAAGTTGATTGGGAAACAAAATTAAATGATATAATTTTAAAAGCAAAGGACTGGGATATCGGATTTATTGTTGGTGTACCTGCATGGTTCCAAATTCTTTTAGGGAAAATCATTAAACATTATAATCTAAAAACCATTCATGATATATGGCCCAATTTATCCATTTTTATTCACGGCGGAGTTTCCTTTGGCCCTTATATTAATGCATTTGAAAAATTATTAGCACACCCATTGACATATATTGAAACATATTTGTCTTCTGAGGGTTTCATAGCTTTTCAATCTCGCCCTAACACTCATTCAATGCAAATGGTTTTAGATAATGGTCTGTTTTATGAATTTGTCCCTTTTAATGATTCTAATTTTGATTATAATGGTAATATCATTAAAAATCCTGAAACTCTAACCATAGATCAAATAGAAGAAAATAAAGAATATGCATTACTTCTTTCAAGCTGTGCAGGTGCCTGGAGATATTTGATAGGTGATACTATTAAATTTACTTCTAAACAAAGAAGTGAGATTGTAATTACAGGAAGAACAAAACATTTTCTGAGTTTATGCGGAGAACACCTTTCACAAGAAAATATGAACAGAGCTATTGAATTACTCGAAGACGAGCTAAACGTTGATATTGGGGAATATACCGTTATTGGCATTAAATATAGTTCAATGTTTGCTCACAAATGGTATTTGGGTTCTGATAATGATATTGACCCGGAAGTAGCCAAAAACAAAATTGATGCTTACCTCAAAATAATAAATGATGATTATCGTGTAGAACGTATTGCTGCCATCCGTGAAGTAATAGTTGAAATACTACCTTTAAAAGTTTTTTACGACTATATGAAATTGAAGGGAAAATTAGGTAGTCAAAATAAATTCCCTCGTGTATTAAAAAACAAAAACGCTGATGAGTGGGAAGAATATTTAAAACAATATAAAAATAATAAATAATAAAAGATGGATCCCATACTCAAAGGTGTCTTATTAGGCTTAACTCTTTCTATAATGATAGGGCCTGCACTTTTTGCCTTGATTCAAACAAGTATTCATCGCGGTTTTAAAGCAGGAGCTAAACTTGCAATCGGTATCTCTTTGAGTGACATAACAGTTCTGTTGCTGTGTTATTTTGGTGTTTCCCGGTTGTTAATTAGCCCTGAAAACAGACTTATAGTAGGCATA
The DNA here is from genome assembly GCA_964395505.1 of uncultured Bacteroidales bacterium. Taxonomy (GTDB): domain Bacteria; phylum Bacteroidota; class Bacteroidia; order Bacteroidales; family AUK083; genus AUK083. The sequence goes on from CAYNBX010000078.1 coordinate 2,223, forward strand.
ATTGGTGGCATTATTTTAATTTCTTTTGGGATTTATACTTTTATTCATAAACCTCAAATTGTTAAAAATAATCTTAAAGATACAGAGATTAAATTTAAAGGCCCAAAATCTATAACTTATATTCTAAAAGGTTATTTTTTAAATATTACAAATCCTGGAGTATGGGCACTGTGGGTAACAGCTATGGCAGGGATAAGTGCAACTTTTGGACCTCATACCAATTCTGTGATTCATTTCTTTATTGGTACTTTAGTTACGGTTTTATCTACTGATATTACAAAATGTTTTATTGCCAATAAGATAAAACGACATCTTAATATAAAATATAGAACCGCACTTAATCGTTTTGTTGGTGTTATTTTAATTTTTTTTGGATTGGTTATTATGGCTGTTGTAATATTTCATATAAAAATATAGGATAAATAATATTCAGATTAAACTCCAGTGACAGATAAATTTTGTCAAAAGACAAAGGTATAATTATATAATGAAATTCGAAACTTAAACAAAAACTGACCTTTCATAAGTTGTATCCCATGAAAGAGGGATATATTTATTCAATAAAATTAAAAAAATTTATGATTAACTATTGAACAATTTTAAATTAAAAATCGTCCAACTTATATCTTAATATCTTTTATATTAAGTTGAATTGATTTATTCCCATTCCATTCATTTTCTTCGATGTGATAGCATATATTAAAAGGTTTGCCTTTAGAAACATAGTCAAGGTATTCTCCTTGTTGAAAAGCTATTGCATTGTAAGGTAAACCTGAAATTTCGGGATGTATAATATTTAATTTAAGATGATTTTTCCCAACAATATGTGCTTCGCCTGTATCAACAATACCATCAGTTTGGAAAAAAGGTGCCATATTTCCGGGCCCGAAAGGCTCAAATTGTTTTAAAATGCGAAAAAATTTAGAGTTAATATCGCTTAAATTTATTTTCTCATCTATTTCAATTGTAGGAGTGAGCATTCGTTCTTCAATTGTAGAGGAAACAACTTTTTCAAAACAATTGCGAAAAGCATTCAGGTTCTCTGGTTTCAAGGATAAACCAGCTGCATATTTATGCCCTCCAAAATGTTCAAGAAAATCACTACATGCATCAATAGCATTGTAAATATCAAAGTCTTTAACAGAACGTGCCGAACCTGTTATTATATCATCAGATTTTGTGAGAACTATTGTTGGACGATAGTATGTTTCTATTAGTCTGGACGCAACAATTCCAATGACTCCTTTGTGCCATTGAGGATTATACAAAACAGTTGTTTTTCTTTTTATCCCGTTCTCAAGTTCCTCTTTTCTTATCATTTCGAGCGCTTGCTGTGTTATCATCACATCAAGATTTTTCCTCTCTTCATTACATTTATTTATCCATTTAGCGATTCTACAAGCAGAATCAATATCTTTGCTTATCAATAATTTTACAGAGTTATTACCACTCTCCATTCTACCCGCTGCATTTATCCTTGGTCCAATAGAAAACACAAGATCATTTATATGAAGTCTTTTGTTAAATATAAAATCTTTGTCTTTACAATTAAAACAGTCATTCGTTTTTCTCTTAATATTGCTGTATTGTAAAATTGCTTCGAAACCTGGACGGGGATGAGCATTGATACGTTTTAGTCCATAATAAGCAAGTATTCGATTTTCTCCTGTTATTGGCACAATATCCGAAGCAATGCTTGCCACAACAAGATCTAAATATTTTTCTAATTCACTAAAGGGAATATTGTTTTTTTTAGCATAAGCTTGAACAACTTTGAAACCAACACCGCAACCAGTTAGCTCATCATAAGGATAATTACAATCAGCTCTTTTTGCATCTAAAACTGCGTAAGCATCTGGCAATTCATTACCCGGACGATGATGATCACATATAATAAAATCAATGTTTTTAGAATTTGCATACTTAATCTTTTCAGTTTCTTTAATGCCGCAATCAAGTACAATAATAAGTGAGAAATTGTTTTTATAAGCAAAATCTATTCCTTTAATTGAAATTCCATAACCTTCCAAATACCGATCTGGAATATAAAAATCTACATTACTGTAAAAACTTTTTAAAAAGGAATAAACAAGAGCTACTGCTGTTGTTCCATCAACATCATAATCACCAAAGACAAGTATTTTTTCATTATTATTAATTGCAATTTCAATCCTTTCAATAGCCTTATCCATATCTTTCATCAGGAAAGGATTATGAAGTTGTGAAAGTTCAGGCCTAAAAAAAACTTTAGCTTCATCATAATTTTTTACACCTCGCTGAACTAATAGATTAGCTATATGCTTATCTACATTAAGTTCTTTTATTATATGATTGACAACATCAAGATTACCGAATTCCTTTATTGTCCACCTCTTTTTTCCCATATATAAATTTATTTTTGTAAAATTAGCAATAAAGAAATAAAAAATATAGTAAATTATCAAATAAAATAAATATTCCTTTTTTATTTTCTGGCTTAATCATAAAATCATTTAGAATAAAAAACATTTGAAGCTTGAAAATAAAGTTATATCAAAACATCACCAGTCATTTCTTTTGGTATAGGAATATTCATTAAAGTTAATATTGTAGGAGCAACGTCGCACAGTCTTCCATTTTTTATTTTTTTATATTTATCATCAATAAGGAAAATTGGCACAGGATTAGTTGTATGAGCAGTATTAGGCGATCCATCTTCGTTAATAGCATAATCCGCATTCCCGTGATCAGCAATTATCATAACAGAATAATCATTAGCAAGAGCAATTTCAGTAACTTCTTTAACACACATATCAACAGTTTCAACAGCTTTAATAATTGCTTCATAAACTCCGGTATGACCAACCATATCAGCATTTGCGAAATTCAGGCAAACAAAATCTGCTTCTTTTTTCCTTAATTCTTTTATAATAGCATTCTTAACTTCTATTGCGCTCATTGATGGTTTTAAATCATAAGTTGCTACTTTTGGTGAAGGTATCAAGATGCGTTTTTCACCTTCATATTTTTCTTCCCTTCCACCAGAAAAGAAAAACGTTACATGAGCATACTTCTCTGTCTCAGCTATCCTGATTTGTTTTTTACCTGCTTTAGCTAAAACTTCTCCCAGTGTATTTTTTATATGTTTTTTATCAAAAATAATATGAATATTTTTAAATGTCTCATCATAAGAAGTCATTGTAAGATAATATAATTCAATAGTTTTCATATTATATTCCTGCATATTCTTTTGAGTAAGAACAGTTGTTATTTCCCTAAGACGATCAGTACGGTAATTAAAACAGATAACAACATCACCCTCTTTAATAACAGTTAGAGGCTGACCATTTTCATCAATAATAACTGTTGGTTCAATAAATTCATCAGTTACCCCATGTTTATAAGAATCTTTAACTGCTTTTAACACATTTTTTTCAGATTTTCCTTTTCCATATACCATCAAATCATAACCTTTTTTGATACGTTCCCATCTCTTGTCTCTGTCCATAGTATAATATCTTCCACAGATAGAAGCAATTTTCCCAACAGAATTATTCAAATGGTTTTGCAGCTCAGAAATAAAACCTAAGCCACTCTTAGGGTCTGTGTCTCTACCGTCTGTTAAAACATGAATAAATACTTTGTTTAATCCATTATCCTTTGCCATATCGCAAAGTTTCATCAGGTGCTTAGTTTCTGAATGAACACCACCATCAGATACAAGTCCAATAAAATGTACAGCTTTATTGTTTTGTTTTGCATACTTATATGCATTAAGAATGGTAGGATTTGATTCAATAGTTTTGTCTTTTATAGCTTTATTAATTCTAAGTAAATCTTGATAAACAATGCGTCCTGCACCAATGTTCAAATGACCAACTTCTGAATTTCCCATTTGCCCTGCAGGTAAACCTACATCTTCACCTGATGTTTTTAATTGAGCATAAGCACAATCAGGGTTATTATGAAGACTTTTAATAAATGGAACTTTTGCATTGTGTATAACATCAGATCTGGATTTATCACCTTCTCCCCAGCCATCCATTATTATTAATATAACTTTTTTGTTCATATCGTTATTTTTTAAATATCAATATTTATGAAATATTCATTAAGAAAGTTTAGACTTAAGAACATAAATATCATAAAAAATATTGTTTTATCAACCACAAGAAAAATTTATTGTTTTAATTCAATTATTACATTATATCCGCAAACTAAATCTTATGCAAAGCCGAAACTAATGACATTGTTGGCAATGCTCGCTCAGAACTTCTCATCATAACAAGGACTTAGTCTGATATGCTCTTTGCTGGGCTGTGTCAACACTGACTCACATTTCAACTTTTCGCTATAAAGTAATTTGCAAATTTAAGGTATTACCTAAAATTTAGGTTAATTGATATCAATAAAAAAATATGAATATAAATTATTAAAAGCTTGATCTTATAGCTTTTACAGGCTCAAGTTTTGAGGCTGATAAAGCAGGAATTAAACCTGATACCAAACCGATGAGAATAGAAACAACCAATCCTAATATAATATTACCTTCTGTTAAAATCAAATCAAAATTGACTGCATTTGATACAATTATGATAACGATAAAAACTAAAATTAAACCCAATATACCTCCAAATAGAGAAAGGAAAATAGATTCGAAGAGAAATTGTAAAAGGATAAAATATTTTTTTGCACCAAGTGCTTTTTGAATACCAATATTATGAGTTCTTTCTTTTACAGATACAAACATAATATTTGCAATGCCAAAGCCCCCAACTAATAATGAAAAACCCCCTATTATCCAACCAACAATACTAATTACTTTAAAAAGACTTTTAAATCCTTTTGATATAATATCTGTTTCGTTAATTGCAAAATTATTTTCTGCCTTTGGTTTTAATTTATGAGAGGCACGTAAAATTCCTGTCAACTCATCTTTTAATTCTCTGTTTGTAATATTTTTCTTTGCCTTAACAATAATAGTGTTACTTGATTTTCTTAAATCAATGAAATTCTTACCGTAATTTACCGGTATAATTATCATTTTATCAGTGCTGCTGCCAAAAGTGTCTTTGCCTTGCTTTTTTAAAGTTCCTATAACTTCGAGTTTCCGTCCAAATATTTTTATCTTTCTACCAACAGGCTCAATATTATTAAAAAGATTTTTTACAATATCACTACCTATCATTGCAACATTTTTCCCTCTGTATGATTCAACCGGGGAAAAATATCTTCCTTGACCTAATTCAAAAAACATTACTTTATTATAATCTTGTGAAACTGCAACAATAGTAGCGTTTTCAATGTTATTTTTTAAATATTTGACATTTTCATTAGTGCCAACCATAAAAGCACTTGCTTCTGAAGCATTACTTTTTCTTTGTATTTCATAAAGATCATCAAGTGAAGGCTCGGGTCTTTTCCAATATTTCCACCATGGATAATTTCCTCCCATAGCCCACGGCCATTTTTGAATAAACAATACATTGCTTCCTAATGAATTTATGCTGCTTTTTATTTTTATCTCAAGAGAATCAAAGACAGTGAAAACTGAAATAATACAGAAAATACCTATAGTTATACCCAATAAAGAAAGTATAGTTCGTACTTTATTCACTAATATCTCATTTATAGCAAAATTGAAACTCTCTTTGAATAATCTTAAAAAAAATAACATTCTATAAATTATTAGAAAATTAAAAATATATAAATAATTAATTTGTTTCTCTATTTGAATTTTAGTAAAATTGCCAATTAAATAAAATCAATTTTTATTTTTTCATATTTAATGATACTTAATTAATTAGTGTTTGTCCATAATGTCCGATTTCTTTATTTCGGCAAGCTCAAT
>CAYNBX010000079.1:0-8051 GCA_964395505.1 uncultured Bacteroidales bacterium
AAGAAATATTAAAAATATTTTCTAACATATTAACATAAGTAATATATTAAAATTCTTTATTTAAAAAAATATATTAATATTATTATCTGTAGAACAAATTAATTTCATAAATAAAAAAAGTATTAATTTTAAGCACAATTTTATTTAACCTTAATTTCATAATTCATTTAGCAGCAAAAAGTTGAGAAGTGCATCAGTGTTGGCGCAGCACAGAGAAGAACATCGAAGACACAGGAATTGTCACGAAGAGAATGACTAAGCAAGTATTCCCAATAATATCATTATGTTCTGCTTTGCATAAAATTTAGTATTTAATTAGCGAATATAAGATTTAAATAATAATTAAATAAAACGAAACTAATTTTAGTGTATTCTATTAAAATAGCATAATGAAAAAACTTTTACTAATTTTAATATTAATAATACCAATAGATAAAGTAAGTGCTCAAAATAAGGTTATACCAAATGGGTATAATATATTTTATTATAAAAATGGAAAAATTTCGAGCGAAGGTAATATGAGAAATGGCAAACCTGATGGATACTGGAAAACTTATTATCCTAATGGGATATTAAAATCAGAAGGAAATAGAAAAAATTTCAAATTAGATAGTTTATGGAAATTTTATAATGAAAAAGCTAAGTTGGTATTAGAGATAAATTATAAAGACGGGAAAAAAAATGGCTTACGTAAAACATACAGAGAAAAAGAAATAATAACAGAAAATTTTGTTGACAATTTAAAGCAAGGTTTAACAACTATATATTATCCTGATGGAAAAACAATAAAAAAAACAATAAATTTTGTTAATGGACTTGAAGAAGGGTATGCAAAGGAATATTCAAAAAAAGGAATAGTTATAAATATTATCCAGTATAAAAGAGGGTATATTATTAGCAGAGAAAGGATTAATAAAACAGAAAAAAATAATATAAAACAAGGAAAATGGAAATATTTTTACAGCAATGGAAAGATAAGATTAGAAGGTTATTATAAAAATGGAAAGAAGGATGGATATTTTAAAGAATATTCAAAAGAAGGAAATCTTATAAGTGTGAAAAAATTTGTTGATGGAAAAGAGATAAAAAATGCCTCTGAAATTGCAAAATTAGATGTAAAAAAAGAATATTATCCTGATGGGAAAATAAAAGCAATTGCAACTTATAAAAATGATGTTCCTGAAGGTATTAGAAGAGAATATTCTCATGAAGGAAAAGTAGAGAAGTCTTATGTTTATAAAAAAGGAATTATTGTAGGAAATGGAATAATAAAAGATAATGGAGTAAAAGACGGGGAATGGAAAGAATATTATAATAATGGTGATTTAAAGGCAGAAGGCAGATATAATAAAGGGAAAAAAACAGGGAAATGGGTTTATTATTATAAGAATGGAAATATTGAACAAACAGGAAAATATAACAAAAAAGGGAAATATGAAGGGTTATGGAAATGGTATTATAAGTCAGGCAATTTGTTTAGAGAGGAAAGTTTTGTTAATGGCCTGGAAGATGGAAATATGACAGAATATGAAGAAGATGGGAAGATTATAACAGAAGGAAGTTATATTGAAGGCCAGAGAGAAGGTTTTTGGATTTATCAGATGGGAGACAACAAAGAAGAGGGCCAATATTTGAATGGAATGAGAAATGGTTTATGGAAATATTATTATAATAATGGATCTTTAAGTTTTCAAGGTAGTTTTGTAGAAAATAATCCTAATGGTAAACATACTTACTATTGGGATAATGGAGAAAAAAAGGAAGAGGGTTACTATGTAATGGGGAGAAAGGAAGGAGAATGGACTAAATATAATTATGATGGTACACCCTTTTTGATAATTACATATAAAAATGGAAAAGAAAAGAAATATGATGGAGTAAAAATAAAACCACCATTTAAATAAAAAATTATTTAAAAGAAAAGAGATGAAAGCATGGGTTTTAGAAAAACAAGAAAAAATAGAGGGGAAACCATTAAGGATGAGAGAAATTCCCGATCCGCATCCTGAAGAAGAGGAGATTAGAATAAAAATTTATGCGTGTGGTGTTTGCAGGACAGATATTCACATAGCAGAGGGAGATTTACCCTTAAAGAAGTCGCCATTAGTTTTAGGTCATGAGATAGTAGGTGTTGTTGATGAGATAGGAAAAAAAGAAAAAAAATTTAAAATTGGTGATAGAGCTGGTGTTTCTTGGATAAACAGTGCTTGTGGCAATTGTAAGTTCTGCTTGTCAGGAAGAGAAAATTTATGTAAAAAAGCAAAATTTACAGGATGGGATGTGAATGGAGGATATACCGAATATATTACTGTTTTATCTGATTTTGCCTTTAAACTAAGTGAAAATTTATCTTTTATTGAACAAGCACCCTTGATGTGTCCCGGAATAGCCGGATACAGAGCTTTTAGATTGACAGATATAAAAAAAGGACAAAAACTTGGACTTTATGGATTTGGTCCTACTGCATCTTATATACTTCAGGTTGCGAAATTTTTAGGAGTGGATTGTTTTGTTATAACAAGAAGTCAAAAAAATAAGGATGAGGCAATAAAATTAGGAGCAGATTGGGTGGGAAATTATGAAGATAAATTACCGTTTAAATTAGATGCAGGTATTATTTTTCCTCCAGCAGGAAATATTGTGGAGTTTGCTTTGTCTCAATTAGATCTTGGGGGAAGGTTGATTTTGGCACCAGTAACTATGTCGCAGATAAAAATTCAGGATTACAACAATATCTGGATGGAACGCTCAATAGTAAGCCTTGCTAATATAACAAGAAAAGACGGGACTGATTTCTTAAAGATAGCAGAAAAAATAAAGATAAAAACAAAGATAGAAGTATTTGATTTTAGTGAATTACCAGAAGCATTAATTAAAGTTAAACATGGGAAAGTGAATGGTAATGCTGTGATAAAAATAACCGAATAAATAAGATGTAAAGATTATTTGTTTTTAATTCCGAGCTATATTAATGAAATTCTATAAAATTATCAGACATAAAATAATGAATAAAAAAATTTAATATATTTGTAAAAGAAATATAAAGAAATTTTTTAATAAAAGAAGAAATCGATGAAAGGTAAAGATTGTTTTTTATTAATAGTAATTATTTTATTTGGCTTTTCACAGAGTAAAGGTCAAATATATAATAAAATAAAAGGAGGAAAAAAAATGGAATTAAAAATTAAAAACAAAGCTATTGGAGAAGATGGAATGTTGATGAGAAAATACACATGCGACGGAATAAATATTTCACCTCCCCTGGAATGGACATCTGTACCGGAAGGAACTAAAACATTTGCTCTTATCTTAGATGATCCTGACGCACCAATAAGGACATTTGTACATTGGGTTATTTTTGATTTGCCAGCTGATATGAGAGAAATACCAGAAAACATTCCTAATCAAAAAGTATTAGATAATGGAGTAAAACAGGGAATAAATGATTTCCGAAAAATCGGGTATAAGGGACCCTGCCCCCCAAGAGGTATGCATAGATATTTTTTTAAGCTCTATGCTTTAGATACAGAGATTAACCTTAAAGCTGGTATTAAAAAAAAACAATTACTTGAAGCTATGCAGGGTCATATTATAGAAGAAGCTAAATTTATAGAAGAATATAGAAGGCATTAAGGTTCTATGTGTTGTTGTATGAAAAGAACTATCAGGTTTTGTTTGTAAATCAGACGAGGATAAAACCTGTTAGCCTTTATTTTTTCATCAGTATTAAAATAAATTTCATAAAAACCTTAAAATGCAAAAGCAAGCGAAGTTTCGTTTTTATGAAGAGCTTAATGATTATCTTCCAGAAACAAAAAAGAAAACATATTTCAATTATATTTTTAAGGGAAATCCAACAATAAAAGAAGTAATAGAAAATATAGGAATTCCTCCTGTAGAAGCAGATCTTATACTTGTAAATGGCAAATCCGTATCTTATGATTATTATATTCAGAATGGGGATGCTGTTTCTGTTTACCCGGTCTTTGAAAGCATTGATATTTCAAGCGTAAGCAAGTTAAGGGAAAAACCTTTACGTGATACTAAATTCATACTTGATGTTCATCTTGGGAAACTTGCAAAATATTTACGTATGTTTGGTTTTGATACAGTTTATAAAAATTATTATAAAGATATTGGAATAATTAAAATTGCAGAAAAGCAAAAACGCATTATTTTGTCAAGAGATAAAAAAATATTGAATAACAAATTAATTACCCATAGATATCTTATTAAATCAGAATACCCTAAAGAACAAATAAAAGAAGTGATTTTTAATTTTGATCTTTATAAAAAAATAAAACCTTTTACAAGATGTTTGCTTTGTAATGGTTTAATAAAGAAGGTTTCAAAGCAATCAATAATTGATAAATTAGAACCCAAGACAAGAAATAGCTTTGATGATTTTTATCAGTGTGCTTTTTGTAAAAAAGTTTATTGGAAGGGTTCTCATTATGAAAGGATGATGAATTTTATAAAAAGTATAGAAAAAGACTAAACATGATGTTCAGTCAATAAAACTAATTTTTTTCTTAACTGCTTTTGTAAACCCGCTGTTTAAGTTGCTTTCGCTTACATCAAACTTATTTTTAAGGTATATTGGAGCGTTTGCCACAACATAGCTGTGTGTAGTCCAGTGCAGCAAGTCCAGGTCATTGTAATCATTTCCAATTCCTAAGGTGTGAGAAGAATTAATTTTAAGAATTTTACATAAGTATTTCACCGCATTTCCCTTAGAAACTTCTAATGGGAAAATTTCTATCCAGATTGATTTTCCGTCAAGAGGTGAGGTTGTTCTAATGATTTTTATGTTTTTTATTTTATGATTTATTTTATACTTTGTTTTTTCAAACAATAAAATATCTTCCGGTATTATTGCGATTATCTGGCATGCTTCTTTAAAATTTGCATTTTTATATTTTATGGGTGAACAAAAATCTTTATAAAGTTCACAACGATTTATAAAATCGGGATTGTTTTTCTCATTTTTATAGTAAACAAATCTGTGATTGTCAGGAATAGGCTCGTGAATCATAAAGTCAATTTGTTGTGTTATCAGTAATTTTGCAATTGCAGCAACCTTATCTTTTGTTAGATGATAAGAAAGTATTATTTTTTTTGATTTCCATTCAAGAATTCCTGCACCTGAAGAAAATATGAGATAGTCAATTGGGAAATCTTTGTTTAAAATTTTATTAACAGAATATACAGAGCGACCCGTTGCAATGATACGGTAGATGTTTTGTTTTCCTAATGATTTTAAAGTATTAATGTCTTCTTTACTGATGGATTGGTTTGTTTTTAGTAGTGTTCCATCCAGATCTGTTGCAACAAGTTCAATTTTGTTAGTCTTCATAATTTAAAATAATATTTTAAAAAATGACAAGAAAGTAAATTATTGAAATACAGAGGAAAATATTTATAAGGATTTTACACTAATTCAAAATCTATTTGTTTTTTCTGTAAATTAACATTTTTAACCCCAACCCTTACTTTATCTCCCAGTCTATATTCATTACCATATCTTTGTCCTGTTACACAATAATTTTCTTCATCAAGATAATAAAGGTCATCATCTAAATGTTTTAATGAGACCATACCCTCACATTTACTTTCAGTAAGTTCCACAAAGATACCCCATTTGCTAATGCCGGAAATCAATCCATCAAATTCCTGACCTAATTTATTTAATAAAAATTCAGCCTGTTTATATTTAATAGAATCGCGTTCTGCTTCTATTGCTTTTCTTTCCATCTCGGAAGTATGTTTGCAATATTTTTCGTATTCATTAGCATCTGCAGAGTGTCCGTCTTTAAGATAAGAGTATAAAAGACGATGGACCATAAGGTCAGGATAACGTCTGATAGGAGAGGTGAAATGAGAATAATATTTAAAACCTAATCCATAATGGCCAATGTTTTTAGTAGAGTATTCTGCCTTAGCCATAGTTCTGACAGCAATGGTTTCTATCATATTTTCTTCAGCTTTACCAGCTATCTCTTTGAATAATTTATTAAAAGATTTTGTGATATTTTTTCTTGAGTCGGTTTTTATTGTATAACCAAGTTTTTCAACAAAATCGGCAAAAGACTTGAGTTTTTCAGGATTTGGGCGGTCGTGTATGCGATAAACAAAGGTTTTAGATTTTTTATTTGATTGTTTTTTACCAATTTTTTCAGCTACTTTTCTGTTAGCCAAAAGCATAAAATCCTCAACTAATTTATTTGATTCTTTTTGTTCTTTGATATATACATACATTGGTTTGCTGTTGTTATCTAATTTGAATTTCACCTCTTCAGATTTAAAATCAATTGACCCTTTTTTAAGACGTTCTTCCCTGAGTTTCTTTGCCAGATTATTTAACATAATAATTTGCTTTTTATATTCGTCATCTTCGCCTTCAATTATTTTTTGAACTTCATCATAATTAAAGCGGCGCTTCGATTTAATAACTGTTTTGCCAAACCATTCATTAAGGACTTTAGCGTCATTATTCATTTCAAAAACAGCAGAAAAGCATAGTTTTTCTTCTTTAGGACGAAGTGAGCAAACAAGATTAGATAATTGTTCGGGCAGCATAGGAATAACTCTGTCAACAAGATAAACAGATGTTCCTCTTTTATATGCTTCTTTATCCAGAGCAGTATTTGATTTTACATAATAAGAAACATCTGCGATATGAACGCCAACTTCCCAATTGCCGTTTTTAAGTTTTTGTATTGAAAGAGCATCATCAAAGTCTTTAGCATCTTCAGGATCAATAGTACAGGTGAAGACATTTCTGAAGTCCCTTCGTTTTTTTTTCTCTATTAAAGGAGCAATATTTTTTATATTTTGTGCCTCCTTTTTTACCTGATTTGTAAAATGTAGAGGATAATCATAATCAGCAAGGATAGAATTCATTTCAACATCGTTATCTCCCGGTTTTCCAAGAACATCAATGATTTTCCCAAAAGGATTGCGTGAGTGTTCTGGCCAGTCTGTAATTTTTGCTATTGCCTTATCGCCGTTTTTAGCTCCATTAAGATTATTAACAGGTATAAAAATGTCAATAGGATTAGAGGTGGAATCAGGAACAAAAAAAGCAAAATTTTCAGATGTATTAACTATACCTACAAATTGTTTTTTTGCACGCGAAATAATTTTTGTGATTTGACCTTCTATCTTCCTTCCTTTTCTTCTTGGAAAAACGTGAACCTTTACTTTATCTCCATTTAAAGCATGATGAGTATTGTTTGAAGAAATAAAAACATCTTCATCTAATTCATCTGAAATAATATATGCCTTGCCTGTTTGTTTCATATCAACAATACCAGTAATAGTTGTGTTTTTTATTTTGTTTTTTATATGCTTTGGGTTTAATTTATATTTTCCTTTGTCAATCTCTATGATTTTATTGCCTTGCCTTAGTTGTAAAAGTATATTTTTTACCAGTTCCTTACTGGTATTATCTTTTATGCCTAAAGAATATGAAACCTGTTTAAAATTATAAGTTTTAAAAGGATTGTTTATAAAAACATTTAATACAATATTTATGAAAGTATTTTTTGTTTTTCTTGTTCTTGATTTTTTTCTTTCCATTTTTTCTTCTAATTGAATATGAAACACAATCTTCTTATAGTATGTCTCATCTGTTTATATTTTTGTATATAACTTATTATTAAATATTTATCTTAAGAAAAATATTAGTAATGTTTGAAATTAGATATTTAAAGTTATGTTTCTAATAGTAAGTTTTTTCCCAATTTCTAATTTCATTATATAATCATTCAAGTTATGTATCCAAATTAAATCTAAAATCTAAAATCTTAATTCCCTTTGGTCATAGATGTTTCATCTATCTCTTTTATGAAAATTACCTCAGAATATTCCAATATATCTGTCGATAGAAGCAAATATGATATTCTTTTTTTAAATATTATTTTTTGACATCAAAATTAAGAATTTTATGTTTAAGTCCACAATTTCTTAAAATTACCATTTGAAATATTTACCATCTCCTAAATAATCACCAAACTAAGCGAATTATTTGGGTTTTGTCAATGTAATTT
>CAYNBX010000080.1:0-7926 GCA_964395505.1 uncultured Bacteroidales bacterium
TTTAAACCGTCATTTACAAAAGACGTCATTCTAAACGCATAGAAGAACCCCCTATTGGTAATTCTCGCTCATACCTTTTCACAGTAACAAGGGCTACGCCTGCGATGCTCTTCACTATGCTGTGCCAACACTAATGCACATTTCAACTTTTCGCTGCGAAGTAATTTCAGATTTCCTGACCCTGTAAGAAAACTGACTAATACCTAAAAATTTGATAAAAATCTAAATGTGCTGACGCTCAATAATTAAGTTATTTTATTTGCTTTTTTATAATTTGGTAATTTATTATCATATATGTTCCCGGGACAATTGTTTTAGTTTTGTTTAATTCTTTGCATAATATTTCTAATATTTTATCTTCCCATCATTATATACATGTTGAAATTTTTCATATTCTGCTAATTCAGAAAATTTAATGCTTCTAATAATATCTTTACCTTGTTGTTTAAGTGTTTCAAGTTCTTTTTCATATATGCTAATGTCTTATTGCATTTCACAGTGTAAAGACAATAAATCAAGTTAGAGAAAAAGATATTAAGCAGCTAAAGTTGTTTGATATTTAAGACGACAAGTACCCTTGTAGCAGCATAGTTAACATTTTATATTGTTAATCTGTTCTTGAATTTGCAAGGTTTTTCAAATTGTTATTAATATATGATTGTACGGTTTCATCAATATATTTATGGTCTGTTAAAATTACTATTAATCCTTCTTTTTGAAAACTTTCATAAGCACCTTGTCCCATACCTCCTGCAATTAATACATCACAATCTCTAATTTCATTTGCCATTGATGCATGTTTATTTACTACATCTTGTCCATAACCGTGTTTCCCTTGCTGATTAAGATGAGGAGAATCGGAAGTATAGTGCTGGTTTTGCCCTTGTGCAAAGTGTCCGGTTCCTCTTTGTCTTAGTTCATCTGATAATATTTTATCATTTTCTACAGTAATTATTTTATAATACTGTGAACGACCAAAATGCTGACTGATGGTATTGCCATCATTTGTTACTATTGCAATTTTCATAATACCTGTTTTTTTATTTATTATTAATTTTTTCTTGGTTTTATGTTAGATTCAAAGTTTAATTCATTGTTCGTAAGATAGCGAACAAAACTATAAAAAGATTTTATAAATCAAATATATTTTTAAATAAAATTTTTGCTTCAATCCAATTTTTATTATTCAAACAATATCTGATTTTAGGTGCTTCAATTTCGCCCTGAACTAATCCTGCATCTTTTAATATTTTAAAATGCTGTGAGAGCGTAGATTTTGCAATGGGTAATATTTCGGATAAATCTACACTGTAACAGCAGTGTTGTTTTGAAAGCAACTCCAATAAATATATTCTAATGGGATTCCCCATTGCCCTTGCATAAAGAGCAATCTTTTTTTGTTTGTCTGTTAAAATATTTCTATTCATTTTTTTAATTTGTTAGCAAACTTACGAACAATTATTTAATAACAAAAAATATTTCCATAAAAAAATTATATGTTTCAGAATAGAATAATTATGAAATGAAGTTTGTAAAGTAACAAAGAAAATTTATGAGTGAGCATTTTCAATAATTAAGTGCATAGGGCTTTGTAATAGATTTGCTTTGCGGATTTAAGGTTTATAACTCTAATTTATAAATTTAAGTTTATGCAGCCAAATATGGTGGACATTTACAATTTTAAAAAAAAATTAATATAAAAAATTAATATAAAATTTAAAAATACTATATTTGCAGCCAATTAATTTATAACAAATATTTATAATGAAAAATGGAACAGTAAAATTCTTCAATGAATCTAAAGGATTTGGATTCATTACGGAAAAAAATTCGAAAAATGAGTATTTCGTACACGTTTCCGGATTAATTGATGAGATCCACGAAGGTGACGAAGTGGAATTTGATTTAAAAGAAGGTAGAAAAGGACTAAATGCAGTAAATGTCAAAGTAATTTAATATTTATTCTTAAACTTTTTTAACAAGCAAGAAGGCCTATCAAAGATGATAGGCTTTTTTTATTTTATATTTTTCAAGGAAAACAAAATAATGTTTTAAGCAAATATCAGAATTTTTTAATTTTCACAACTCTTAAAATAAAACCATTATAATTTTTATCTGCTTGTGTTTATATTAGTCTAAAATTACCAGTTTATAGAATAAAAAACACAATAATTTTTAATTAAATAATTATTGATTTTAAAAAGACAAACAATTTTTTTATTAAACTTATCAACAATTTAAAATTTAATTTTTATTTTGTATATTTTTACAAAGTTAAATTCATTAATTTCAAATCTAATTTATAAAATACAATATGCCTGATTTCATACATTTACATGTTCATACTCAGTATTCAATTTTAGACGGATTGTGCGACATACCAGTTTTAATTGCAAAAGCCAGGCAAAATGGCATGAGAGCTATTGCAATTACTGATCATGGCAATATGTTTGGTGCTAAAGTTTTTTATAATGAAGCAAAAAAACAAAAAATTAAACCAATCTTAGGTTGTGAAGCATACGTAGCAAAAAGAAGACTTTCTGATAAAAATGAAAAAGAAGACAGAAAACAATATCACCTGATAATTTTAGCTAAGAATCTTACAGGGTACCATAATCTTGTAAAATTAGTCTCTTATGCTTATATTAAAGGTTTTTATTATAAACCAAGAATTGACAGGGAACTTTTATTAAAATATCATGAAGGACTTATTGTTTCAACTGCCTGTCTTGCAGGCGAAATACCTCAAGCTATTTTAAATGGAGATATAGAAAAAGCAGAGAAAGTTATTTTAGAATATAAAAATGTATTTCATGATGACTTTTATTTAGAACTCATGCGTCATAAGACTAATAATAAAGCTATTAATTCGGATGTTTTTGAAAAACAGCAAATAGTTAATGATGCCTTAATCGGTTTATCAAAGAAAACAGGAGTTAAACTTATAGCAACAAATGATGTTCATTTTGTTAATGCAGAAGATGCTGAGGCGCATGATCGATTAGTTTGCCTTAATACAGGAAAATATTTAGACGATGTTGACAGACTCCATTATACAAAGCAGGAATTTTTCAAGACACAGCAGCAGATGAATGAAATTTTTTCTGATATCCCTGAAGCTATTGAAAATACAAACGAAGTTGCAGATAAAGTTGAAGAATATGAACTTAATCATAAACCTATATTACCTGATTTTCCAATTCCTGATAATTTTGATAATGCTGATAATTATTTGAAGCATTTAACTTATAAAGGAGCAGAGAGACGTTATAATGAAATAACAAGTGAATTAAAAGAGCGAATAGATTTTGAGTTGTCAACTATTTCAAAGATGGGTTTTGCCGGTTATTTTTTAATTGTTCAAGATTTTTTGAACAAAGCGAGAAACATGGGAGTGTCTGTTGGACCTGGAAGAGGCTCTGCAGCAGGCTCAGTTGTTGCCTTTTGTATTAATATTACTGATATTGACCCGATAAAATATAAATTGCTTTTTGAGAGATTTTTAAACCCTGATAGAATCTCAATGCCTGATATTGATATTGATTTTGATGAAGATGGTAGGTCTGAAGTACTGGATTGGGTAGCAAACAAATACGGTAAAAATAAAGTAGCACATATAATAACTTTTGGAACAATGGCTGCTAAAATGGCTATTCGTGATGTTGCCAGAGTTCAAAGATTGCCTTTGCCTGAAGCTGATAAATTGGCAAAATTAGTCCCTGATATACCAAAAATCACTTTAAAAAATGCTTATAAACAAGTAAGCGAGCTTAGAAAAGCTAAAAATTCAAATAATAAATTGATAGCTGAGACTCTAAAATATGCTGAAGAGCTTGAAGGTTCTGTAAGACATACAGGAATTCATGCTTGTGGAATCATTATTGGGAAAGATGATCTAATAGAACATATTCCATTATGTATATCAAAAGAAACTAAACTATTGGTAACACAATATGATGGTAGTCATGTTGAAGAAGTTGGAATGTTAAAAATGGATTTCTTAGGTTTGAAAACCTTGTCAATTATTAAGGATACTATTAAAAATATTAAACTTTCAAAAAATATTGACATTGTTATAGAAGAAATACCCTTTGACGATAAAGAAACTTATGAGTTATTTACCAGAGGAGATACAACAGGAGTATTTCAGTTTGAATCAGAAGGGATGAAAAAATATCTTAAGGATTTACAACCAAATAGGTTTGAAGACTTAATTGCTATGAATGCTTTGTATCGTCCTGGTCCGATGGAATATATCCCAAGTTATATAAGAAGAAAACATAATGAGGAGCCAATAGTTTATGATCACCCTTTAATGAAACAATACTTAGAAGATACTTATGGAATAACTGTTTATCAGGAGCAGGTTATGCAGATTTCACGTGCAATGGCTGGTTTTACAAGAGGTGAAGCAGATTCCCTTCGTAAAGCTATGGGAAAAAAGAAAAAAAAGGTGATGGATGTAATGAAAGAAAAGTTTGATGAGGGGTGCAAAAAAAATAATATTGATGAAAAAATATATACCAAGGTGTGGAACGATTGGGGAGCTTTTTCTAAATATGCTTTTAATAAATCTCATTCTACTTGCTATGCTTATATTTCTTATAAAATGGCATATTTAAAAATGCATTATCCTGCTGAATTTATGGCTGCTGTCTTAAGTAGAAATATTAATGACATTAAAAAAATTACCTTTTTTATTGAAGAATGTAAAAGACATAATATTTCAGTATTAGGTCCTGATGTTAATGAAAGTGAACTTAGATTTACTGTTAATAAAAAAGGTGAAATACGTTTTGGTTTAGAAGCTATTAAAGGTGTTGGTGAAGCTGCTGCTAATGAACTTATTGAAGAAAGAAAAAACAATGGCTTGTATAAAGATTTTTTTGATATGACTAAAAGAGTAAACCTCCGCTCAGTAAATAAAAGAGCTCTTGAATCCCTTGCAAGTGCCGGAGCATTTGATAGTTTTGGCGCTCATAGAGCCCAGTATTTTTATAAAGAAAATGAAAAAGATACTGAATTCATCGAAAAAATCATTAAACATGCTGGGATATTTCAGAACAGAAAGAATTCATTGCAAAAATCTCTTTTTGGTGATATTGAAGAAATAAAAATTGAAAATGTTAAATTTCCAGAATGTGATGAATGGTCAAAACTTGAAAAACTTAAAAAAGAAAAACAAGTTACAGGATTTTATATCTCCGGTCATCCCCTTGATAATTTTAAAATTGAAATAAATAATTTTTGTAATGTTAAAATAATTGAATTAAAAAATAATTTAGAACTTTTAAAAAATAGAAATATAGCTTTTGCTGGTATCATCACTAAAGTTGCACATAAATCTACTAAAAATGGAACCCCTTTTGCAAGTTTTATTATAGAAGATTTATCAGATTCAATGCAGCTCGCTATGTTCTCAGAAGATTATCTTAAAATGAGACATTTCCTTGTTGAAGGTACTCCCTTGTTTATCAGAGCAAGGGTCAGAAATAGATACAATTCAATGGATCAGTTTGAAGTAAAAATTAATGAAGTAAATTTATTATCAGAGATCTTAAATAAATTTACTAAAAATATTACTTTAATGATTAGTTTATCTGATATTAATGAAGATAAAATAAAAAATATATCAAATTTAGTATTATCACATAAAGGGAAATGTAAGCTGAAGTTTCAAATAAATGATTTTGTTAACAAGATTTCATTAGTGATGCCTTCTAAAAAATATAAAGTTAACTGTTCAGAATTTATTAAATCTATTGAAAATTTTCAGAATATTAAGTATAAATTAAACTAATTTTTTATAATTAGATACTATATAAAATATTAATACTTATTGATTGGTGTTTGCATATTAACAGTTTTTGACTTTATTTTGAGATGAAAATTGTCAATCTGAAATCATTTATCGTAAATCTGAATAATTTTTCTAATATTTTATAGATAAACAATGAAATAGAATACAGCACCACAATTTATTGTGATGATTCAAAGTTATTTATAAATAAATGGCTAGTACGATTCTGCTATCAATACTGTAAGATGAATTAAATAATATTTATTAAACAATTCGTTTGTGAATTATTCATATAAAATGATTATAATAATGGTTGATAATTATTAATATTTTTTTTGAAAATAATAAAATAATGTATTTATATTTGAGTTCAGAAATTAATCAGATATATGTTGAATTTTATATTAAATAAAAAATAAATTATGGCTTTAGAAATAACAGATTCAAATTTTGAGAAAATAGTATTAAAATCAGATGCAATAGTTATTATTGATTTTTGGGCTGAATGGTGCGGACCATGTAGAATGGTTAGCCCTATTATTGAACAAATCGGCAAGGAATATGATGGTCAGGTTATTGTAGGTAAAGTTGATGTGGACAATAATCAGTGGATTACTGCAAAATATCGTATCCGTAATATTCCAACGATATTATTTATTAAAAATGGAGAAATTGTCGATAAACAGGTTGGTGCTGTTCCGAAATCAATTTTAACAGCCAAATTAGAAAAATATTTGTAAAATATAATATTCCAGTAAAATAAATAGTAGATTTAACTCGAGGTGTTTTTTCACAAAAAAAATTCTGTAGTTTAATAAATATTTTTATTAGAAGTTTTTTCATATACATTTACAATATAAGTAGTGATTTCTTTTATTTTCAACGAGTTAAATGCAGCTTATATACACTAAATAATTTTTTATATCTGAATAAATATTTCTATATTTTTTTAACATTCAATTTAAGGTAATAGTGCTGTATTCAATAGATCAAAATAGGCTTCAGCAATATGCTTCATTAGATTTTATTGCAAAGCAAGTTGTGGAAGGATTTATTACTGGCCTTCATAAAAGTCCGTTTCATGGCTTTTCAGTTGAATTTGCTGAACATCGTTTATATAATACAGGTGAATCCATAAGAAATATCGATTGGAAACTGTATGGGAGAACAGATAAACTTTTTGTAAAGTGTTTTGAAGATGAAACAAACTTACGCTGCCAGATAATTATTGATAATTCTTCCTCAATGTATTTTCCTGTTAAAGATAATCTTTCTGTTGATAATCCTAATAAAATAACTTTTTCTGCTTATGCAGCTGCTGCTTTAATATATTTATTAAGAAAACAAAGGGATGCTGTAGGCTTAAGTGTTTTTTCTGATAAAATAGAAATTAATACACAAGCAAAATCAAGTTCTATACACAGAAAATATTTGTTTGAGATTCTTGAGAAATTTTTAAAACCTATTCCTAAAGATGTATATAAAAAAACCTTTGCAACACAAGCCTTACATATAATTGCTGAAAATATCCATAAGCGTTCTCTTGTTATTATTTTTAGCGATATGATGGAAAGTAAAAGCAATACTGATGAACTGTTTTCAGCATTACAACATTTAAGACATAATAAACATGAAGTAATTTTATTTCATGTTATTGATAAACAAAAAGAAATGGATTTTGATTTTGATAATAGACCATATAAATTTATTGATATGGAGAATGGTGAAGAATTAAAAGTTAATCCTAATGAAGTCAAAGAAGATTATGTTAGAGTTGTTAATGATTTTAAAAAAAAATTAAAACTGCGTTGTGGTAAATATAGAATTGATTATGTTGAGGCTGATATAAACAAAGGCTTTGACCAAATTTTACTGCCTTACCTTTTGAAAAGGGAAAAAATGTATTAAACCTTATATCCGCAAACTAAATCTATTCAAAAGCCGAACAGCACACAATTATTGGGAATGCTCGCTTATAGTTTCTTACCGTAGATTGTGCTGCACTCGGGATGCTCTTTCGCTGCGGGTACACCAACACTGACGCAAATTTCAACTTTTTGTAGCTAATTGGTTTTCGGATTTAATGTTAATAAGTGTTTGTCCATAATGTCCGATTTTTTTATTTC
>CAYNBX010000081.1:0-7912 GCA_964395505.1 uncultured Bacteroidales bacterium
ATAAACAAATGAGAATAACAAAATTTAATATCAGAGTTTATGGCATTTGTATAAATAATAAACAAGAAGTTCTTATTACAGATGAATATTATCATGGAAAAAAATTGACTAAATTTCCTGGTGGAGGACTTGAATATGGCGAAGGCACAATAGATTGCCTGAAACGTGAATGCAGAGAAGAACTCGGTCAGGAAATTGAGGTAATAAAACATTTTTACACAACAGATTATTTTCAGGCTACTCAACTTTTACCTACAGTGCAGCAACTAATCAGCATTTATTATTTGATAAAAATAAATAAACCCTATCATTTTAAGACAACTAATAAGAGATTCGATTTTGACAAGATTATTGAAGGAGCACAAACTTTTCGTTGGATTCCTTTAGAGAAATTAAATGATAATGAATTGACCTTGCCAGTTGATAAAAAAGTAGGAAACTTTTTAAAAGAAAAATTTTATTTACATTTGCATTTTTAAAAAAATCCATAAATGAAACTTTTACTGCAAAAAGCATTAAAATATACTCTGCCACAAGAGGTTATGGATATTGGATTATATCCATACTTTAGAACTATTGATTCTGAACAAGATTGTGAAGTCATTATTAATGGTAAAAAAGTATTAATGTTTGGCTCAAATAGTTATTTGGGATTAACAAATCATCCTAAAGTAAAAGAAGCAGCAAAACAAGCAATTGACAAATATGGCACAGGATGTGGAGGTTCTCGTTTTTTAAACGGCACAATTGATCTTCATATTGAATTAGAAAATAAATTAGCAGAATTTGTTAATAAAGATGCTGCTTTAATTTTTAGCACAGGTTTTCAAGTTAATCTTGGTGTTATTCCGGCAGTAGCCGGTCATAAAGATTATATTCTCTTAGATGAATTAGATCATGCATCAATAATTGAAGGCAGCAGATTATCATTTGCAAAAATAATTAAGTATGCTCATAATGACATGCAATCGCTTGAAAATAAATTAAAAATTTGCAATCCAGATAGAATAAAACTAATTGTTACAGATGGTATTTTTAGCATGGATGGTGATATTACCAATTTACCTGAGATTGTAAAATTAGCAAAAAAATATTCAGCAACAGTTATGGTTGATGATGCTCACTCTATCGGTGTTATTGGTAAAAACGGTTCAGGCACTGCATCGTATTTTGGTTTAACCAAGGAAGTTGACCTTATTATGGGAACCTTTAGCAAATCATTTGCATCTCTCGGAGGTTTTGTTGCAGGGAATAAAAATATAATTAGTTATATAAAACACAATGCACGCTCATTAATTTTTAGTGCCAGCATAACTCCTGCATCAACAGCTAGTGTCCTTGCAGCACTTGAAATAATGAAAAATGAACCAGAACGAATTCAAAAATTATGGGATAACACCAATTATATGCATAAAAAATTAAGACAATATGGATTTGATACAGGTAATTCCATAACCCCAATTATCCCTGTTTATATACGTAATGATTTGAAAACATTCCGATTCGCAAAATTGTTATTTGATGAAGGTGTTTTTGTTAATCCGGTTGTTTCTCCTGCTGTAAAAAGTACTGACAGTTTAATTAGATTATCATTAATGGCAACTCACACAAAAAAACAAATTGACACAGCTGTAAAGAAATTTTATAAAATAGGGAAATTTCTAAATATAGTTTCTTAACCTAAAATTTATTTTATGATACAAGTATTAAAAATTGAAAAAAATAAAGGGATACAACAATTTATAGATTTTCAACACAAACTTTACAAAGGAGATAAAAATTATGTTCCTGAACTTTATACCTCACAAAAAAAATTCTTAAATAAAAAGAAAAATCCTTTCTTTAAACACTCCGAAGCTGATTTATTTTTAGCCTATAAAGACAGCAAGATTGTAGGCAGAATAGCTGCAATTAAAAACAACAATTACAATAAACATTGGGATTCTAATGTTGGTTTTTTCGGATTTTTCGATTTAATTGATGATTATGAGGTGGCAAAAGCCTTACTCGACACAGCGGTTAATTGGGCAAAAGAAAGAAAGTTAGACGCAATATTAGGACCTGAAAATTTTTCAACTAATGACACTTGCGGTGTTTTAATTGACAGATATGATTCTGCACCGGTTATTGGCATGACATACAACAAAAAATATTATATCGATTTTCTTGAGAAATATGGTTTTAAAAAGGAAATGGATATTTTGGCATATAACCTCGAAGTAGTTGAAATACCAGAAAAATTATTAAGAGTTTCTAGAAAAATTGAAAAAAGATTAAACAATAATGGGATTATAATTAGAAAACTTAATCTGAAAAATTTTAAAGAAGACGCTGAAAAAATCAAAAAAGTATATAACTCAGCCTGGGACAGAAACTGGGGTTTTGTTCCTTTTACAGATGAGGAATTTGCTATTGTTGCTAAAGATATGAAATCAATTGCAAATCCTGATTTTACTTATATTGCTGAGAAAGGCGATGAAGTCATTGGCGTTTCTTTTACTGCTCCTGATTTTAACAAGGCTTTAATTAAATTAAAAAAGGGTCGTTTATTACCATTTGGTATCTTTTCTCTTATTAGAGCACAAAAAAAGATTGATAATGTAAGAACAATTATTATGGGAATTATTGACGGTTATCGTAAAATTGGCATTGATGTTTGCTTTTATGCAAAAACTGCTCAAGCCGCTAAAGATAACAACATAAAAAGAGGAGAAGCTTCGTGGATATTGGAAACTAATAAAAAGATGAATGATGCCTTAAAAGATATTAATGGTAAAGTATATAAAAGATATAGGATTTTCAAATATAAATTATAAAATTTTAGACGTATTGCAATACATCTGATTAACTCATTGCAGATTAAATGAAACGAATTCTTATTACCGGTGCTAGTGGGTTTATTGGCAGTTTTTTGGTTGAACAAGCTATAAATAAAGGATATGAAGTATATGCAGGAATAAGGAAAACCAGCAATAAAAAATATCTTAAAAATAATAAAATAAAATTTATTGAATTTGATTTTGCAGACAATAAAGACTTAGAAAAAAAACTCTTGTATTTAAAAAAACAAAATATCTGTTTTAATTATATTATTCATAATGCAGGAATAACAAAGGCTCACAAAAAACAAGACTATTTTACAATCAATTATCAATATACAAAGAACTTTATCAATGCTTTAATTTCAACAAATTCTGTTCCTGATAAATTTCTTTATATGAGCAGTCTCGCTGCTTATGGACCTGTACAAGAAGGCAATGTTCTCATCAAACTTACCGATACCCCTAAACCTATTACTTCGTATGGGGAAAGCAAATCAAAAGCAGAAAAATATATTACTAATTTAAACGACTTTCCTTATATAATTTTACGCCCTACAGGAGTTTATGGTCCTCGTGAAAAAGATTTTTATCTCTATTTTAAGTTAATAAAAAAACATTTACAGCCTTTATTTGGATTTACTTTACCAAATGTGAGTTTTATTTATATAAAAGACCTTGTTAAAGTTATTTTTGATGCATTAGAGTCTGACATAAAAAACAAAGCTTATTTTGTCAGTAATGGTATAATTAGCAATTCAAAAATATTTGGAGATACTATAAAAAAACATCTTAACAAAAAAACTATAATATTGAAAATACCAATAAATTTATTAAAAATAGCAGCTTTTTTTCTCGAACCGATTTATAGCATGTTCGGTAAGACACCTACTGTAAACTTAGAGAAAATAAATGAATTAAAAAGTAGCTGGGTTTGTGATATCAAACCCTTGGAACAAGACTTTAATTTTAAAGCCGATTACAATCTAAATAAAGGAATTTATGAAACTGCTCAATGGTATAAAAATGAAAAATGGTTATAAACTACACCTTTATCCTGTTGATATTGCTACAATTATTTATATACTAATTTCAGCAATTTATATCAGTATCGGTTCAGCAAAACTTGAAAACGAAACATCACATTTTACCTTTCGTCTAACTATTTTATTTTTTATTTTTTTTATCTCTTTTATTAATAATAAATATGATAATGAGATAATAAAATTTGTCAGAAACTTCTACCCTATTTTATTATTAAGCTATTTTTATGAAGAGACAGCTTATATGAATAATATTATTTTTAATAATCTCGACCCGTATTTTGCGAATTTAGAACAACATATTTTTGGATGTCAGGTAAGTATTGAGTTTTCAAAACATTTCCCGCAAAAATGGTTTAACGAATTGATGAATTTCGGGTATTTCTCATATTATTTTCTGACAATTATAGTTTGTTTTGTCACATA
The DNA here is from genome assembly GCA_964395505.1 of uncultured Bacteroidales bacterium. Lineage (GTDB taxonomy): Bacteria > Bacteroidota > Bacteroidia > Bacteroidales > AUK083 > AUK083. Next base: position 4,289 of record CAYNBX010000081.1, read on the forward strand.
TATAACTAATCGGGAAAAATCATTTAAAGTCATATTTATTGTTATATCATCTTTTTATATTTACTACATAATATTTTCATTATTCCCTGTAGTTGGTCCTCAATTTTATTTCAAGGGAGCTTTGGCAAAAATACCTGATGCTTACTTTTTCCGCGATGCAGTAAAATTTGTTCAAAAAAATTATGAAGTTCCAACAGGAGCTTTCCCAAGCTCACACGTCGGGATGTCCTTGATATTTTTATATTTAAGTTTTAAATACTCCAGAAAATTATTTTATTATATACTACCTGTAATTATAATACTTTGCCCTTCAACAGTTTATATTAAAGCTCACTATCTAATTGATGTTATTGCAGGCACAATATCTTCTCCTATAATCTTATATTTAAGCTTAGTGTCTTATAATAAACTTAAAAAAATCTGTAAGAAAGAAGAAGAGGAAAATCAAATTATTTTAAATAATTTATAATTTTTAAGTTCAGCAAATTCTATTTTAACATCCTCAACAGTTGACCAGCGTGGCCCTTGTTTGCACCAATCAATAAAATATTTTAATTGAATTTCGTCAGCTTCAGCTTCAATATAAACAGAGCCGTCGTACCTGTTTTTTATAAAGCCAGAAATTCCATACTTATTAGCAATTCGTAAAGCAGAATATCTGAAACCTACACCTTGAACAATACCTGTAACAGTGATATTTACATGTCTATTCATTTATTTTATCAACGTATTTACATCTCGTAAAATCGAAAATTAATAATTAGTGTTTATTCATAAAGTCGACTATATCAATAAAATTTTAGATTTTCATTCTTAATTAACAGATAATTAAAGCAATATAAATTTTAATTCTATTCCCGAGTGCTCTGTACTAAAAACTTATATTTTTAAAACATCAAATTGTAAACAGATACTAACTAAACTTGCAATCGTTTAGTAATCATACCATCAACTTTTTCGAATAAATGCATAGGCGAAAAGGTTCTCCAATCCAAATTATTTAATTGACCTTCAAAAAAAATTATATAATTGTCTATTCTAATACTCTTGAATTCTTGTATTACATGGTCTCTGAAATTTATACCCACTATCCAACCATTCTCAATCTCTTCAAACCATTCCTGATAATAATCATCTTCAGAAGAATGAAAATTAAGCACATTTTCACCAATAAGTATAAATTTATCAATCCCATTTTGATTTAAAACCTCAACGATATTTCTTTTAAAATACATAATATCATTGTAAAGGCAATCATTCCACTCGCCAAACATTTCAATAATACTAAAACCTAATTTATAATCTGCATATAATATTTTGATATATAAAGTTAAGGAACCTATTTCGTCCCATTGAGGATGAATTAAATAATTATAAATGGTATTGGTAAATTCAAATTCATTGTATTGTTTACCATAAAAAGGTGATAATTTATCTTCTGAGGCTATATAAAGCTCACGCCACGAATAATAAGGTTCAATAGTATGCATTGATATATTAGAATAAATTTTAATTTATGACTGATAAAATTATTATAAAAATTTCATTAAAACTAATTTTTTTATATGATTTGATGAATAAATATTTTTAATTAATGGGGAAATTAACATAAAATTTCAATCATTCATATCTAAGTGATTGAATAGGATCAAGTTTTGAAGCTTTTATAGCAGGGGTAATACCTGAGATAATAGCAACCACAAAGCAAAGAGCAAAAGCTGTGATAATCCAAATCCAGGGTATAATAAATTTACTTCCAATAATTATAGAAATAATATTTCCAACCAGTATGCCAAATATTATACCAACCACACCACCCATTTGTGAAATGACAACAGCTTCAGTTAAAAATTGATTTTTAATAGTTTTATTTTTTGCTCCTATTGCTTTACGTATTCCTATTTCTCTGGTCCTTTCTGAAACAGAAACAAGCATAATGTTCATCAAGCCAATGGCTGAGCCTAATAAAGTTATCAAACCAATTAAAGTAGCAACCAATGAGATATATTTAATATTACCAAGAAATATCCTTACCAATTTATCACTTTTTGAAATATCAAAATTATCCTCCTCATTTAAAGCAACTTTCCTTATTATTCTGAAAACACCTGTAGCTTCTCCTATTGCAGCATATATTGTGCCTGCATCTTTTGTCATAACATTAATATTGTATGACATATTAGGTCTTGAAAAATTTTGTCTAACATTTGTTAAAGGCAAATAGCAATTTCTGTCGCCACTAAAAGCTACACTTGAACCTTTTTCTTCTAATACACCTATAACCTTATACTTACCAGGTCCTATAGAAATCATCTTACCAATAGGATTCTCATTTTTTTTAAAAAGTTTTTCTTTCAATTCACTGCCAATTACTGCAACACTTGAACCATAAAATAATTCATTTTGATTAAAATTTCTCCCTCTGCCAATTTCTTCTCCTGAAGTAACAATATAATTTTCATCCGTTCCAATAACTCTAATGTTTGGATTGGTTTTTTTTGATTTATATTTTAGAGTAGCAATATTTGTTGCAAAAACAAATATTGAAACACTGGCAGGGAAAGTATATCTTTTCTTAAATTTCACAGCATCATCATAAGAAATTAATTTATAATGTTTTGCTTTTGTAACTTTATCTCCAATCTGAATTCTCATTGTCCTGTTTTTTATTGTAAAAGTATTAGCTCCCATACGCATAAAATTATCTTTCATATAATATTCAAGAGAATCAATAGCAGTGAGTATTCCAACAAGAGATGTAATGCCAAAAGCAATAATCAAAATTGTAAGTACTGCACGTAATAAGTGACTTCTGATAGATTCAAGTGCAACTCTTATATTTTCTCTTATTAAATTGGTCATTTAAATAAATTTTGAACAAATATAGCAAATAAATTACTTTGTAACTGGAATGATGGTTTAAAATAATACAAAACAAAAAATTATAAATACATTAAATATTTTATAATTTTTCACCAAAAGCCAAATCTCCTGCGTCGCCAAGTCCTGGAACAATATAAGCTTGTGCTGTCAGCTCATCATCAATTGCTCCAACCCATAAAGTTATATCTGAGTCCGGAAGATTTCTTTTAATAAATTCTATACCCTGAACACTTGCAATTATTGTAACAATATGGGTATGACAGGGTTTGCCATTATTTAATAGTTCTTTATAGGTCAAAACCATAGATGAGCCTGTTGCCAGCATAGGATCAGATAAAATCAAAATCCTATCTGTTAATATAGGACTTGATAAATATTCCAGTTTAATATCAAATTTCCCATCTTTATGAGGTTTACGATAAGCCGATATAAAAGCATTTTCTGAATGGTCAAAAAAATCTAATAAGCCCTGATGAAGCGGTAATCCTGCTCTTAAAATTGTTGCTAACACAGGCTGCTGCTTTAAAACAGGAACTTGTATAACTCCTAATGATGTTGTTACTTCTTTTTTCTCATATTCTAATTGTTTACTTATTTCATAAGCAAAAATTTCACCAATACGTTCAAAATTTCTTCTAAAACGCATACTATCCTTTTGTATTTCAGCATCTCTAATCTCTGAAACAAATTGATTAAAAATAGAATTTTTATTTCCTAAAACGTGTAACATCTAAAATATTT
>CAYNBX010000082.1:0-7909 GCA_964395505.1 uncultured Bacteroidales bacterium
ACAGGATAAACTACAGGGTAAACAGGAAAATGATTATAAAATGAAATTTTTACCCCCTTAGATAATAAAATTTTAAAAAAAACAATATTCAATCTAAATATCTAACAGTGTAAAAGAACTACAAAAATATAAATATATAAAATAATTCATCTTAACTTTATAAAATTATACTCTTTTTACGTTTAATAAAAATAATAGTTGCACTAATAAAATTTAATAAAGCAATAATAAAACATACTTTTATAATTCCTAATAAAGGTATTAAAAAAGCCGAAACTGTTAAAGCACCAATTGCTCCACCTAACAAATCCGCACTATAGCTTTCTGCTGCAACTGTTGATATCTTTTCTCTTTGTATTTTTGATGCAAATGCAAATTCTATTCCTATTAAAACTGCTATAATCAATGTAAGTAAGAAAAATATTGTATGTACAATAATGGCATTTACAGCCATTTTATTTAAAAGTAATAAAACAAAAGGTAAAATAATAGAATAAATACCCAAAGCCAATTGTATTTTAATATAATTTTTAATGTTGATTTTGCCAATGACTTTATACAAATATAAAGAGCCGACAGCCAATCCAGCCATAAATAAAGTAATTATGATTCCGGTCATTTGATATACATACCCATAAATTATCTGAAATGAAATTAATAACAGAACTTCAATTGAAGAAGAGGAAAATCCGCCGGTGAACAAGCCCAAATTTACAATGTTTAACTTGCTTACTAAAAAAACTATCAAAGCGATTAGTCCTATTATAAAAATCCAATAATTTGATTTAAAATAACTTAACCAATAAAGCAGCTGCTTGTAATACGAAACTGGCATAAAATCTTTATTAATAGCTGAATTTTTATTTAGATTGTTCAAAATATAATTGCTTCTTTCTTTTAGTAAATTATCATCAATATAATATTGATTTACATAAACATTGTCAATATGTTTATTTTCAATCATTTTAGCAATATTAATGTTTAATTTTCCATCAGAAGCGAGGTAATAATTTTTTCCTCCGGGAATGATTAAAACATTTTTAAATGCTCTTTTAAGAGTAGAATATAAAACTGAGTTCGTCTCTCGTGCCTCGTCGCTTATATAATTTAAGGTTGATTGTAAACTTATTGAAATGACAGCATTGTTATTCAATTTTTTCTTTAATTCTTTAAAAAAATTAATTGTATAAAACCTGTTGATTTGAGCTGTTGTAGGTTCAGGTAAGTTTATAAGAATAACATCATATAAATTAGAAGTTTCTTTTACAAACAAACGTGCGTCTTTATTTATGATATGAATTTTAGGATTTTCTAAACCTGTTGAATATTTTTTTGCAACATCTATTAAAAATGGATTTATTTCAACATAGTCAATTTTATTTACATCATATTTTAAAATTTCATTTGTAGTACCTGAAAAATCACCGGAAATAAGTAAAATATTTTTAGGATTTGGATGCTGTATCATTGCATAATGCACTGATTCTTCATTTACAGTAACATTATTTGTTGAGAATAAAGAAACTCCATTCTCAAAAAAATTTTTCTGTTCTCCAGTTTGGGTAACAACAATATTCCCGTAAGGAGTATCTTTTTGATATAGAATTGTTTGGTTCGTAAAAAGGAATTTTTTTGATATATTATCAAGATTAAAATGAAATGTGATAAACAAAAATATAATTGATAGAAATAACACTGCATATTTTGTAGTTTTAGTTTTAACTTTAAGCGATAAAAAGAAAGCTGCTGATAAATATATAATCATTAAAAACATTAAACTCTGAAATGTTTTTAAAAGATAAACAAGTATAAAATTAAAAATAACACCACCTATAATACTTCCAATTGCTTCATAGGAATAGACTTTACTAATTTGATTGTCTTTATATCTATCATAAATATCATTACAGAACAATGTAAATAAAAAGCCATCTAAAATACAATAAGGCAATAATAAGATAAGGGATATATATAAAATATCCATAACACTTATCATACTCCCTACCGGGAAAATAACATTTCTAAGATAACTCATCAGAAGAACTGTAATTATAGGAAGAACAGCTAATAAAACTTGTAAGGAAATAATGCTAAGGGTTTTATTTTTTATTTTGTAAGAAAATTTTCCAAGATAGGAGCCAATGCCTGTTAAAAACATCCATATTGCCAAAATAATTCCCATTACTAATTCATTACCATAAAAAACAGATAAAGATTCTCTAAGAATAATAATCTGAGTAACAATGGATGATATACCCATTGCAATGATAGAAAATTTTAATCTGTTTTTTATTGTGAATAACATTTTGTATATTTGTTTCGTGTATTCTTAAAATTTAGAAATCATCTTTTAATAGTACCTTAAATCCGCAAATTACTTAGCGGCAAAAAGTTGAAATGTGCGTCAGTGGTACAGCACAGCGAAGAGCATCACAGGCGTATCCCTTATTACGAAGAGAAGGTCTGAGCGAGCATTTCCAACAATGGCATCAGGTTCGGCTTTGCATAAGATTTAGTTTACGGGTATGAATTAATATAAAAATTGTATAAAATTATATTAAAATTTTTGATTAATGTTCGCAAAAAAATTATATATTTAGAAAATATTTTATCTAAGGTTAATTTAATAAACTTAATATTTTACTTTGATAAATGAGAGAGCTAATTACTACTATTTAAAGTCAATTTATTAATAATCCAAAATCATGAAAAAAATTAAATTTATTTTTTCTGTATTGATTTTTATATTATTTGTTTTCACTAATTGTTCATCACAAAATAATAAGACCAAAATGAAACTTATAAATAGGCAGCCGGCAGTGGCAGGAGAATTTTATCCTTCTGAGCCCAAAGAATTAAGAACAACTTTAAAAGAGCTTTTTACTGAAGCAGTACCAAAAAAAACAAAAAACGTATTAGCTATTATAGCACCACATGCAGGTTATGTTTTTTCAGGGAAAGTAGCTGCATCAAGTTTTAATCAAATTGATGAGAACAAAAAATATGAAAACATTTTTATTATTGGACCAAGCCATCATGCTTCATTTAGTGGAGCTTCTATTTACAGTAAAGGAAATTATATAACTCCTCTTGGAACTGTTAAAGTAAATATCCCTTTAGCAGAAAAACTTATCAAGGAATACGACTTTTTCCATTTTTATTTAGATGTACATTATTATGAACATTGCATTGAAGTTGAACTCCCTTTCCTTCAATATAAGATGAAAAAAGATTTTAAAATAATTCCCATTGTAATTGGTTCAGCATCTCCAAAAGTATGCAAAAAAATAGCTAAAGCTTTAAAACCTTATTTTAATGATAAAAATCTTTTCATCATAAGTACTGATTTTTCGCATTATCCTAAATATCAAGATGCTGTTGAAAATGATAAAAGAACTGCTGATGCTATACTCTCAAATTCAGCCAATAATTTAATTAAAACCCTTAATGATAATGCAAGTAGAAACATTCCAAATTTAGTAACAAGTTTATGTGGCAGATATGCAGTACTCACCCTTCTTTATATGACTGAAAACAATCCTGATATAAAGGTTATACCTATATTTTCTCGTAATTCAGGAGATACGGAATATGGAGACAAAGATAGGGTTGTTGGTTATTATTCAATAGCCTTTACTTTAAAAAATGAAGATGACAAAGAATTTAATTTTAATGAAGAAGATAAAAAAGAATTGTTAAAAATTGCTCGTAAAAGTATAGAACAGTATATTAAAAAAAATAAAATTCCTCAGATAGATACAAAAACTTTTTCTAAAGATTTGTTTACAAAATGTGGAGCTTTTGTAACACTTACTGAAAATGGAAAGTTAAGAGGATGTATTGGGAGATTTATTGCAGATGAGCCAGTGTATAAAGTAGTACAGCAAATGGCTATTGCTGCTGCAACTCAAGACAGCAGGTTCCCAAAAGTAACTGCCTCTGAAATTGACAATATAAAAATTGAGATTTCAATATTATCACCATTAAAAAAAATACAATCCGTTGATGAAATACAATTAGGTAAAAATGGAATCTATATTAAAAAAGGTTGGGCATCAGGAACTTTTTTACCGCAAGTAGCAAAAGAAACAGGATGGACAAAAGAAGAATTTCTTGGTCATTGTGCTCGTGATAAGGCAGGTATAGGCTGGAATGGATGGAAAGATGCTGATATTTATACCTATGATGCTGAAGTTTTTGATGAGGATATGCTGAAATGATTGTTTGAATTGTAAGGTACTCCCAATTCTTTGAACAAAAAACGGGCAATTTTAAGGTGTGATAAATTATAAATATTTACTTTTCAAAGAAGCAGATGAAATAGACACATGCGTCTTTTTTAAAAGAGTTTATAAACAGTTTCCGAATATATTTGCTCACTGGAGCTATGGTTTCCAACCATAAAACTTAGATAACAACAGCCGTATGATTCGAGAGGTTCAAGTACGGTTCCGGGAGAGGTTTGAGGTGAAAATCCTCTTATGTACTCGACTAATTTTACACAGCAAAATTAATGAGCTAGTTGCCTGATTATTTAGCGTGTAGAACTAAATGAAATGCTATGTATATTTCACAATGACAAAGCAAAATTATTTTATAGGGCAAACCTCCTTAGGTGGCAGGCAATTGAACAATAAAAGAATTGAACAATTTGATTAAAAATTAAAACGGTTTTTATCCTGCAATATCAATAATAGAACAAATTATAGACTTTTTTCAGCAAACCCAATACAGTATTTATCTATTTTACAGGTTCCCATTCTGCAAAATAATCCATATCAACATTTGTTTTAGGGTCAGTAGTGAAGTATTCATTAGAATTATAAGACCAGCCCATAGTTTTAGAGCCTCCTCCACTTTGTGTTGTTATTAAGAATCTGTTTGAGATATGACCTATATAATTGGCTTGATTGCGAGGTGAATTTTGGTCTCCTCCGCTGGGGTCAATAGGTATCCATCCATAATTAGGGAGATATACTTCTACCCAACGATGGAAAACATCATCAATGCAAGCCTCATCACCTCTGACAGCAACTGTGCCAACATAACGTGCTGGTATTCCTGCTGCTCTGCACATTGAAATAAAAACAAAAGAGTATTCAGAACATGAACCATTACCGCGTTTTAAAACAGTAGGTGCTGCATTCCACCCACCTGTCATTTTATAATACATATTATCAATAAGATAATTAAAAATCTTACGTGTTATCCAATATGGATTCTTTTCTTGCGCAACACATTTTTTCACAGCATCTTGAATTATAGGGTTTGTTATATCATATTTCTCATCATCTTCTAAATATTTGTTTTTTATTTCTCTCGGTATTTCGTCAAGAGTTCCAACATTATCAGGATAAATAAAATAACGAACATCATAAGTTTTTATAATAGCTGTCATTTCAATGTCTTTATTTGCTCCGCTTTTAAGATTACTAAAATGGAAATGAGCAGTTTTTTGTCCCCAGCGGTCTGCTGTAATATCTGTGTAATGAGGCTTATATTGGATTTCATTTATAATATTTTGATTAACTCTGTTGACAGGTATTGCAAGATAAACATCCATACTTTTTACTTTTCCAGGTCCATAATTTCTGATTCTATAAGTATAAGTAACTTTTGCATTACGTTCATTACTTTTGATAAATTTTTCGTCATCATAAATTTTTAGTTTATAAAGTTTTTTGTTTTGATAATCAACAGCCCAGAGGTATTTCCCGTCGAAGCATAATCCTCTTGTAAATGGTCCTGGAGCTTTAGCAATTATAATAACTGAGCCTGATTTAGGGTCAATCATAAAAATTTCATCTCTTATTCTGTCCGACAGCCAAAGATATTTTCCATCAAAGGACAAGCCTCTTGGTTCTCCTGAAGGAGATTTAAAAGATCTTATGGTAGTACCATCATCAGGACTAAATTGTATGATTTTATCAGAATGGTTGTCAACGCACCATAAATATTTTCCATCCCAGGTCAGTCCTCTTGGAGTGCTTGAGGGAGCCTCTATTGTTTTAAGGATAGTCCCGTCTTTTGGGTCAATGCGGTATATTTTACCGGCATAATGTTCTGAAATAGGCACACCGCCTTTAACATCCACGCTCCACAATGCCTTGCCATCAAAGGCAAGTCCCATCGGCCAATATGCAGGTGCATCAATGCTTCGTATTACTTTGCCATTATCTTTGTCAATGCAAAATAGTTTGTCAGCTTTTCTGTCTGCAAGCCATAAATATTTACCATCAAAGGTTAATCCAGTTGGAAATGAGCCAGGAGTATTAAAAGATTTTATTATCTCTCCAGTATAACCAAAAGTGAGTATAGGTGAAGAGAATAATATTATTAAAAATGTGGTAAAAAATTTTTTAAATGACATGATTTTTTATTTTTAATTTGTTAATAATTTAGAAAACTAAGTTATATTATAAAAACTTTTCCGGAGATTCAAACTTTGAAAAAGTAAAAACGAATAAACTTTTTGATGAAAATATTAAACAACTAAACGATATCTTTGGGCAAATGTTTATTCATTTTTTCTTAAAAGATATTTTTTTAGTTTTAAATTTTCAATATACAATCTTAGTATTAATTTATAGATAAATCTTATAGTCCTAATTCTTTAGCAATTTTTTCTGGAACAGCCTTTTTATTTAATAAAATTGATATGGTTTTATAACGTACAAAAGCTTCTGAAGCATAAAAATAACCTTTGTATTTATTTCGTTTTGTTCCCCAGGAGTTTTTCACTAAGTAAAATTTTGTCCCGTTTTGATCTTTAGCAATACCTGTAATGTGCATCAGATGATCTTCAGTAGTTGTATAGTTATCAAAGCTTTTTTGACGCATTTCTTGCGTAATATTTTTTTCAGTACAAGGGAACAAAAAAACACTGTCTTTTTCACCTTTTGACATATCAATCCAGTCTTTTTCAGGCACAATAGCTAAGCCATTTTTAAAAGAAAATCCTTTTTCACTAACATCACTGCCCCAGGCAATAGTATATCCTTTATTTATTGCATAATCCATTGTTTCTATAAGTTCATCAAGAGGAACATTATACACAGAACCTAATGACCAGTTATCAGGACCCTCGAAAATAAATTTTGTATAAAAAGGATGGTGAGTGTAAGAGGTTATTGTAATGTAATCATCAGGATTTAATCCAAGATGTTTTGCAAATGATTTTGGTGTATATTTTTTATCTTTATACGTAAATTTTTCAGGTACTTTCCCTAAGTATGTGTCTAATATTCTGTCAAAAGCATTTATCCATACTGGTGTTAATTTATGGTTTTTATTTTCTATAACAGCATCTAAACTTGCTTTTAAAACAGCATCCATTTCACCATGAACATGTTTTTTTGTCCCATAGTTAAGACCCGGGTAAACATTTTCAGGGACAATACCGTATTTTTTAATTACATTTAATACATCCCAGGCTTCTGCTCCACCGGAAAAACTTTTCTTGCCGTGATAACGAACGTAATCAATAGCTCTGTCATGATAATTGTTCCTGACTATAAACATCTCTGATAAATTGTATTCTCCTTTAAACATTCTTAGTAATTCAGATTCTAAAAAAGAATTCATTGCAAAACACCAGCAAGTGCCAGAACGATATTGATTTTTTACAGGAGTTGCTTTTAATTGTTTTTCTATTGTAAATACATATCCAGTTGTGTCTTGCTTTTTTACTCTTTCCTGAGCATTAACATTTATATTGAGAAACATAAATGTTATTAAAATAAATGTGAGAACTTTAAAATAAATATTTTTCATTTTTTTTTAAATGTTTATTGATAATAAATAATAATAACTTAAAAGATTTTCTTTATAAAATGTTAATTTATTTAGTGTCCATCTTTAAAGTCGGTGTTTGATTCAGAATGTTCGAGTTCGAGGCTTGTGAAGTCTT
>CAYNBX010000083.1:0-7870 GCA_964395505.1 uncultured Bacteroidales bacterium
CCGAAATAAAGAAATCGGACATTATGGACAAACACTATTTAGATTTTTTTATACGTTTGTATTAAATAAGACTGAAATTTACATTATGACAAAATTTTTATTAAAAATACTGGTTTTTTATTTAAAACATACACAATTTTTTATTGATGTCAAATTTACAATAAACAAATTAAAAAAATATCAAAATATATTATCAGGCAAACTTTTAGATATTGGTGCAGGAGACAAACCTTATGCAAAATATATAAAAAATGTTGAAACTTATACAGGCACAAATACAAAAAAACATTATCTAAAAAAAAATTTGGATTATGTAAGTAAATACACTGACGTGTGGATTGAAGATGGGACTAATTTACCTTTTGAGGATAATTACTTTGACTGTGTAGTTTGTTTTCAGGTTTTATCTGTTATTAAAAATCCCGAGCTATTTTTTAAAGAGGTTAACAGAGTTTTAAAAAACGACGGCATATTTATATTAACACACAATTTTATCTACCCAAAATGGGGAAATGAAAATTACTTAAGACACACTGATAAGAACTTAAAACTATTATCAGAGAAAAATAATTTTGAAGTGATAAAAATAGAAAGTTATGGCGGATTCTGGACAATGTTTTATAGTCTAATTACCAGATATATTAGAAGTTATCCTGGTAAATTAAAATCAAAAAGACATAAATTGTTAATACCAATAAATATCATAATTTACTTAATATCTTTAATATTACTTCCTTTGATAAGCTGTATGGGTTTTTTGATTTATTTATCTGAAAAAAACCTTGTCAATGAATTTGATTACACAATGAATAATATGCTTATTGCAAGAAAAAGAGTTTCTTGATACGATTTTTAAGAAATACAATTTATTTCCTCAACATTAATTTCTTTATCTTTCTTTTGAATTGAAATATAAAATTATTCATTACAAAGGCAAAACGTTTAGCATCAATAATAGTATAATCATCAACAGATGATAATGTATGAATTCCTTTATTAAATTTTGTTTTTTGAAATGGTTTTACAACAGCCACAACATTTTCATCAAATTCAAAAGGGTTAAGTTTTATGATTTTATTAATAGAGATTTCCCCGCCATAAGTTTTTGAGCAATTCTGAGCGGGCCTGTATAAATTACCATCATAATAAAAAGCTGTGCCTGCCGGTCGCGACGAACGCACATCTGTCTTTATCGGGTTATTTTTATGCGGCTCATAAGCACCAAAAATTTCTTTAGAATAATAAGCATATAAATTTGTACCCGACTGTTCTTTTCTTGTAAAAAACAACCACCATAATCCTTCATAATTAAATAAAGTGGTGTCAACTGCATCAACATTACGAAGTATAGTACTTACAGGCACAAAAACATCATCTTCTTTATCAAACTTATATAAATCAATTTGATTATTCTGACTTGCCTCTGGCATGCAAAAAATTTCATCATTATACTCAAACACATAAGGAAATGATAAATGAAAAGTTTTATCTATAATAATTTTATTGTTTATAATAGACTTCTTTTTTAAATCAAATTCTATTTTTGAGATATTTGCCCGGCGCGTTCTGTAATTATAATTTTCATATAAAATTTGCAAAAAACCATTACTTTTAAATCCAAAAGGATCAGAAAAATAAATACCTCTTTTAGGTTTTGTCAGCCAAAATATTTCATTAACATCTACTGACTGAATCTTTAAAAAAGTATTTATCGGCTTATGAATTATACCTATATTCCATTGTTCAGGCTTAAATAACTCTTCATAATGAAATTTTATTTTATTTATAAAAATCTTGACAAAAAACCACAGCATCTGGAAATTGTTTGGTATATGTTTGCTTAGGGCATTTGTATTACTTTCACTGTTTTTAAAATAATTTGCTACATCATTTTTTATGTCAATACAAATTTGAAGGGGCCATTTAGATGTCTCAAAATACAGCTGGTCAATATTGGCTGCATAAGAATGTTTTATAGTTTTGAAATAAGCTTTTTTTAATATTATACCACCATCTAATTTGTTAGTTAATCTTTGTAAAATAGCCCCATTAACATCGTCATCATATACTATTTCCCTGAAACAGGAAGGAACTCCTCTATATTTCTGTTCATCATCATGATGAAAAGACCAAATGCCATATTTTGCGGAATTTAAAATTTCACCTCTTATAATGTTAAATCCAAAACGCAAAATAAAATCAAGATTGAACGACTTTATCTTTTCAATAGCTTCTTTATAAAAATATTGTGAATACTTTCTGCTCTTAGTCTTACAATAAATAACAGGAACATCTTTAAATTCATTTTCCAAATCAACAGGGAATTTTGAAACAGGTCTTAAAAAGAATCTGTTATAAACTCTAAAAACTACTTTTGAGTAAGGATAAGAAATTATTTTTTTGATAAATGATTTTTTTTCAACAGGGTTATCATCTTTAATTAAAAGGCATAATTCAATATCATTTTTTAAAAGTAAACTAATGCAATCAGCTTGCCATTGTTGTAATACACAGCTACTGCACATTATCCCAAATCGTAATTTTATATCACTTGTTTTAGTATTTACTTCTGCCTTCAACTAATGTTCTCTTTATCAAATTAAAAAATATTAATGTCTTTTTAAAAAACTAACATCAAAATAATCTATCTCTTAGCTTTTTCCAAAACATCTTTATAAACATCATAAAACTGTTTACCAACAATATTGCTGCTAAATATACTCTTAACTGATTCAACGAGGTATTTTTTATCATATTTATTATGATTAGAAATCATTGTAATAATTGCATCTTGTAATTGTTTTTGATTATTTGGTTGAATCAGGATTCCATTTTTTTTATTTACAAAAAATTCCGGGCCTCCACATCGTGTTACTATTACAGGTTTCGCATTTGCAAGAGCTTCTGCTGTTGCAACAGAAAAAGTTTCGCTATTGCTGTTTGTAATTAAAAAATCTATATTTCCCATAAAATTGTAAACATATTCATTAGAATGCTTACCGTGGAAAAAAACTGTAGTATTTAACAAACCTAAATTATCAGCTAATTTTTCAAGGTATTTCCTGTCTTTACCATCTCCAATTAAATGATATTCAATATTTCTAAATTTCTTTTTCACCTCATAAACAGCTTTAATTACTCCTGAAATATTTTTAACATTATCAACCAAATCACTAACAGTTAAAATTATTGTATTATCAGATATTGGAGTTAACTCTTTATTATCAACAAAATCAACAACATTTGGGATTACGTAAAAGTGTTTGTTGTCAAGTTTATTATCAAGCATTGCATTTTTAAGTTTTTCAGAAACAGCAGTAACAGCCCCAGCATTCCTAAGTATTAATTTTGTTATAATTTTTCTGAAAAATCCTTTATAAGTATTATTATTCGGTAAATACCTTGACCAATGTTCAGTAATTAAATAAGGTATTTTTTCAAAATATTTTAATGCTAATGCAATCAAACCCAATCTTGTTAATACATGAACATGAATTAAATCAGGTTTCCCTTCAAAATATTCTTTAATTATTTTAAACCCTATATAATTACTCCTGTAAAATCTAAAAGCTTTGATAATTAAGGATATTAATGGTATTTTTAAGCTAGTTTGTTTATAGTAAACTCTAACTGTTAATATTTGTTTCTCATCAGACACATCAACATCATAATATTTTGCTGCTTTAGTATCAGGAAGGACAAACAAAACTGAGACATTACAAAATTGTGAAACTGCTTCAGCATATCTTTTAATAAACAAACCAAAAAGAGTATCATATTTATTAGGATACCATCTCGGTAAGAAAAGCACATTGATTTTTTTTTGTCTCAGGTTCTTTTGCATAAAATATAAAAAATAAACTTAATTCTTTAGTAAAATAATTCCAAAAACATAAAAGTAATAAATCTTGAGTTTTTTTGGAAGTATTATTTTTCATAACAATCTATCAATAAATCTTACAGCATTTTCAAGTCTTTGATTTCCAATATCAGAAACAATTTCAAAGGGAAGCTTACGGGTTTTCAATTCATTATAATAAAGATCAAACAAATGTTGCCTTAAATGAGGGTGTTCTCTTTGTGGGTCATATTCCCATGGGGTATCAATATTACAAAGCAAATAAAGGTCATACTTATGATTTTCAATATTTTTTAAAATCCACTTATCACAAGACTTATAACGATGTTCGCTCCATATTTTTGTAACAATTAATTCTGTGTCACATATTAGCAGTTTATTTGCTTTTGAGGCTAATAAATTTTCATTTTTCAGCTGCATTTTAGCTATTTTCAAAATATCACTTAAAACATAAGGTCTGTTTAATTTATCAATATATTCACGTGCATATTCAGGCACCCAAACAGTATTATAATGAGCTGCTAATTGTTCTGAAAGAGTAGATTTTCCCGTTGATTCAGGTCCCGTAATTGCAATCCTTTTAATAAGCATAATAACAATTATTTTTGCTCTTCTAATTGTTTTTTTTGACTTTTGATAAAGCTTTTATTCCATTCTATCAAACCCGAGATAGCAAGCATTAAAAAAACAAGATACTGAAAGCTAGTAAAGACTAAGTTATTTATAAAACATAATGGAATGATCAATGTATCACCTATAATCCATAAAATCCAGCTTTCTAATTTTTTTCTCGCCTGCATCCACATTGCAATAAAAAATATACTTGTTGTAAATGAATCCCATAATGGATAATTGCTATCAGTATATTTATTTAAAACATACCTTAAAATAATGAAGAAGAAAATAAATGCAGAAATATCTATAATATATTCATTTCTACTGCACTTTGTAACTGTCAATGTTTTCTCATCATTTTTCCCTTTATGAGTCCACATATACCAGCCGTATATACTCATAACAAAATAAAAGAAATTAATCCCCATGTTAGCATATAATTTAGCACTAAAAAAAATATAAACAAAAATCAAAACATTTACAATGCCAGTTGGATAGACTAATATATTTTCTTTACGACAAAACCAAACGCTTAACAAACCGAAAATCACTGCAATAATTTCAAGCCAGGAAGTGTTAAGTAAATTTTGATAAAAAATGTCGAACATTGACGCAGTATCCATATCTATTTATTTCAAGCCAATAGTACAAATCACTAATAGTATTAATTATTTCAGCATGCAAATTTAATTTATTTTTATAGAAAACATAGGATTAATTGGGGGATAAATTATCTATTGATTCAATAACACTAAATATTGTCCGTACATAAAGTCAGTGTTTGAATCAGAATGTTCGAGTTCGAGGCTTGTGAAGTCAAAAAAAGCACCACAATAAATTATGGTGCTTTTTTGCAGCTTTTTGCTGTCTTAGAAATAACAAAGTTTAATTATCTTCTAAATTTCTTGTTAGATTTTCTATATTCTCTAATTTTTTTTAAAAGAATTCTTCTAAAGTTTCTTTCAGCTTTATAAAGCATAACAACTTTTCTTATAGGCAAAACTTTTTGAAATTTTAAATTGTATTCTTTATTCAAATCAAGCATCTTTTGTTCGTGAATAACAAAGCTATCAGCAAGTTCTTTAGCTTCTTTATCAGTCAATTTATTGATATCAGCCCACTGCAAAATATACTTTTCTCGATAAGCTTTTTGTTCAGCTTCTTTTTTATCCTGATACTCATCATAAACTGTCCAGAAAAGCTTTGCCTCATCAGGAGTTAATGATAATTGTTTAGTAATATAAGCAATTTTCTGTGCTTCTATTCTTTCCCTACCCTTTTGAAATCTATTAAAGGGACCTGGTTCAAATTGTGCAAAAGCAGTAAAACTGCTCACTATTGTAATGCCTACAATCAATAATATTTTATTTTTTAGCTGCTTCATCATTAATATATTTTAAAGTTAATTATTATAATCTTCTCCATTTAAATAATCTATAACATCATTTGTTGATATATTTGTATCGTTTATTAAACTGTTATTTACATCAATATAATTATTGTTTTTAGTTAAATTATTTTGTTTCTCTGAAAGTAAGGTTTCTACAAGTGTTGATTCATCAATATCATCATTTAAATCCTCATAATTTACAACATCCTGCCAGCTAATTAAATAATTATTAGAAAGATTTTTTTCATTGGAATATTGTTTATATACAAAATAACTAACAAATATAACAGCAATTACAATCAAACTGATAACAAATGAATATTGTAGTTTTATAACAAAAGCAAAATATCTTCCAAAAAAAGATTTATTTTCCTTTGCTTTGCATTTTTCCTGTATTGAATTTTGTAATTTATCAAAATAATTATCTGGTACAACAAAGGGGTTTCTCTTCTCAATTTTTGATAAATTGGGTGCAAAATCCTTTAATTCTTTCTCTTCATTTAAGTTTAATATGTTTTCTCTCTTTTTCATCATTATTAAGATATTTTTTATTATAAAAGGTTTAATACTTTTTAATAAAATCTTCAATTTTTTTCACAGCTATATGATAAGAAGCTTTTAAAGCACCAACAGATGTATCAAGTATTTTCGACATATCTTCATATTTTAGATTATCAAAATATTTCATATTAAAAACGATTCTTTGTTTCTCAGGTAATGTGAGTATTGCTTTTTGAAGCCTTAATTGTATTTCATCACCACTAAAAAAGTTATCATCAGTTAGAGATTTGCTAAGTGATTTTTCAACATCAATAAAAGGAATAATATACCTTTTCCTTTTTCTTTTAAGAAAGCTAAGGGCTTCATTAGTTGCTATACGATAAATCCATGTGTATAGCTTGGAATCTTCTCTGAAATTACTTAGATTTTCCCATATTTTTAAAAAAGTATTTTGTACAACATCATCAGCATCATCATGCTCAATAAGAATTCTTCTTATATGCCAGTATGTTTGTTCCTGATATTTCCTTACCAGCAAATTAAAACCATAATTCTTTGAATCTTTTTTTCTAAACAAATCAAGAATTTCCTTATCTGAATAATCATTCATAGATATTTCTTTTAAAATTTTTAAAATAGGAAATTTGCCGGTAAAGGTTCAAATTATAATAAGGTTTTGAATAAACGCCAGTTTTAATATTGTTTATTTTTGTTATAAAGTGTTTCAATTTTTTCTTATTCAAGTTTCAACATATTTTCAAATGGTGTAATTCTCTTCTTTGTTAATTCTATATATTCTTTATTTATTTCAAAGCCCACAAATTTTCTATCACTTTTAAGTGCAGCGATTGCAGTTGTATCACTACCCATAAAAGGATCTATAATAATATCTGTTTTGAATGAGTATAATTGTATTAATCTGTATGGCAAATCAATAGGAAATGGTGCAGGATGTCCTATTCTCCTTGCAGATTCAGCATTAAAAGTCCAAATAGATTTAGTCCATTCCATAAAATCTTCTTTTGAAATCGAATTTTTTTTTATTTCTTTCTCATCTCTTTTTCGCTCCCTTTTGTAATCACCTTTTGAAAACACTAAAATATATTCGTGTATATCTCTCAAAATTGGGTTTGAAGCAGACATCCAACTACCCCAAGCAGTTGAAGGGCTTGCGCTTGCTGCCTTATTCCAGATTATCTCACCACGCATATTGAACCCTATTTCAATCATCATCCGGGAAATGTAATCCGAAAGTGGGATATAAGGTTTTCTGCCAAGATTTGTAACATTAATTTCTCACAATAATAACAATAAACATATTTTAGACACTTATCAAACTTAAAGGTTTAAACTTCTTTTTTATTTTATGAATGAGTCTGTTTAAAAACATAAATCAACTCAGGTTAAATATTATTCAATGCACCTTTTGTTCGTTTTTTATCAATAGAAAAATTTGCTTTACAAACCTAGAAAATAATCATTATAATTTATTATTCTGATATTAT
>CAYNBX010000084.1:0-7844 GCA_964395505.1 uncultured Bacteroidales bacterium
TGAAATAATTTTGTTTTGCAAAATTAAAATCTATGATTTTATTTCACAGGGTGAAATTTAATTAATTTTTATTTTAATAATTAGAAATTGGAAAATTATTCCGGGTATTTGAAACAAGATACAAATTTCCAATTTTATTATTTGTCCAAATTAAATCTTAATTACCTTTGGTCACAGCCTGCCCTGACACTTCGGGTGTTGACACATAGTATATTATTTTTGTTGAAATTAAGTTATATTTTATTTAAAAATTATGGTTTTTTTTAAAGGCAAATATAAAATAATATAGAATATAATAACACTATTTAACCTAATGTAGTTTAACCTTATATGCGCAAACTAAATTTTATTCAAGAACCTAATGACATTGTTGGGAATGTACGCTCAGATCTCATCTATGTAACAAGAGCTGTGTATGCGATGCTCTTCACTGTGCTGCGCAAACCCTAACGCACTTTTCAACTTTTCTCTGCTAAGTAACTTGTGGATTTAAAGTTTAATTAAAAATATATTAACATATTTTGTAAAATAATAATAATCAAGGTAATAAATATTTTGCATAAAACATTATTACGTTTGTTACTGATTTTTGTAAAAAATTTAAACATAATTTTATTTATTGATAAAGTAGATTAATGTTCATCTTTTTTCTTTGATCTTGGATGATACTGCATAATGACATCACGCAGATATTCTCTGTTTAAATGAGTATAAATTTCTGTTGTTGTGATAGATTCGTGTCCAAGCATTTCTTGTACAGCTCTTAAGTCGGCTCCTCCTTCTACTAAATGTGTTGCAAAAGAATGCCTAAAAGTATGTGGACTTATTCTTTTTTTTAGCCCGATTTTTTTAGCAAGGTTCTTGATAATAGTAAAAATCATTACACGTGATAATTGAGAACCCCTTCTGTTAAGAAAAAGTATATCCTCATTACCTTTTTTTACAGAAATACTGGTGCGAATATCTTTAATATAAATATTAATATATTTTATTGCAATACTTCCTATTGGGACTAAACGTTCTTTATTTCCTTTACCTGTTATTCTTATAAAGCCCTGTTTAAAATAAAGGTTTGAAATTTTAAGATTAGTAAGTTCCGAAACACGTAATCCACAACTATATAAGGTTTCAAGAATTGCTTTGTTTCGTTCTCCTTCTGGTTTGCTTAAATCAATAGCGTCAATTATTTTATCTATCTCATTAACGCTAAGAACATCAGGGAGTTTTCTGCCAATTCTCGGTGATTCTAATAATTCTGTCGGATTAAAATTAATTTCATTTTCTAATTGAAGGTATTTATAAAAACCTTTTATTCCTGAAATGATTCTTGCTTGTGATCTGGCACTTAAGCCCATTTCATTAATCCATTTAATAAAATCCTGAAGATGTGTTAATTTTATCTCTTGTGGCTTAAGTTTTAAATTTTTAAATGATAAGTATTGACTAAGTTTTTCTACATCAAGAACATAAGCATTAATAGAGTTTTCTGATAACGATTTTTCTAGACGAAGAAAAGCTTTGTAAGCTCTTATGTAATTATTCCATATCATTTCATATCAAAAGTAATAATTTTATTTAGCTTAAAAATAAGTTTATTAGTTTTTTTAAAAAAAAATATATAATTTTGCAAATTCAAATATTAAATTTATCAAGAAATGGCTAAGAAATCTAAAGATGCAAGAGTTCAGGTAATTTTAGAGTGTACTGAACAGAAAAAAAGTGGTCTTCCGGGAACATCAAGATATATTACAACAAAAAATAAAAAGAACACACCTGGAAGATTAGCTCTTAAAAAGTATAATCCTATATTAAAACGAATGACTATTCATAAAGAAATTAAATAAATAAAGTTATGGCTAAAAAAGTTGTTGCAAGTTTACAAACATCGGGTAAAGATTTTACTAAAGTTATAAGAGTTGTAAAATCACCTAAAACAGGCTCTTATTCATTTAAAGAAAAGACAATGCTTAATGAATTGGTGAAAGATTATCTGGCAAAAAAATAGAAAAATTGTTTTCATGGAAAAAAGCTTTTTTCTCTTGTGAAAGAAGCTTTTTTTAATTTGGTAAACTCATATTTTGTAAATAATTCACTTCTATTATAAGTTTAAGACTAAAATGTTTTTCACAATAGCCTTATTTAATTTGAATACTTTTCAAAATAAAATATCATAAGTTATGGGTATATTTTCCAAATCTTATAGAGGGGGAAAAGAAAATTTAGATAAAAGTCTATCAAAGACCAAGACAAGTATTTTTTCTAAGATTTCCAGAGTTCTTGTTGGCAAGTCAAAAGTAGATGATGATGTCTTAGATAATCTGGAAGAAATTCTTGTTACTTCTGATGTAGGTGTTAGTACAACTCTTAAAATTATTGATAGGATAGAAAAGAGAGTTTCAAGAGATAAATATATAGGTACATCTGAGTTAAATGTTATTTTGAAAGAAGAAATTGCAGGTTTGCTGGAAGAAAATCAAACGGGAAATTTTTCTGATTTTAACTTTCCTGCGAGAAACGAACCTTATGTTATAATGGTTGTAGGCGTTAATGGTGTAGGCAAAACTACAACTATTGGCAAGTTAGCTTATAAGTTTAAAAAAGCAGGTAAATCTGTTTTAATTGGTGCATCAGACACTTTCAGGGCTGCTGCTGTTAATCAGTTAAAAATTTGGTGTGAAAGGGTAGGAGTTCCTATGATAACGCAAGGAATGGGTGCTGACCCTGCTTCTGTTGCTTATGATACTATGAAATCTGCTAAAACAAAAGGTATTGATGTCGTTATTATTGATACTGCAGGGAGACTTCATAATAAAGTTGCCTTGATGAACGAGCTTACAAAAATTAAAAGGGTTATGAAAAAAGTCATACCCGATGCTCCTCATGAAGTTCTATTGATTTTAGATGCTTCAACAGGGCAAAATGCTGTTGAACAAGCAAAACAGTTTACTGCTGCAACTGAGGTGAATGCCCTGGCACTTACAAAATTAGATGGAACTGCTAAAGGAGGCGTTGCTATTGGCATTTCTGATCAATTTAAAGTGCCGATTAAATATATTGGAATAGGGGAGAAGATAGAAGACTTACAGATTTTTAATAAAAAGGAATTTGTTGAAAGCCTTTTTGATTAATGATATTTATGATACCCAAATATTTTGGAAGCAATACATCAAAAGAATAAAATCAATGTTATAACCTTAGGATGTTCAAAAAATCTTGTTGACACAGAATTGTTGATGGGTCATCTAAAAGCAAATAATATCCCTGTAGTTCACCAATCACAAAAAAATGATTTTAACATAGTAATTATTAATACCTGCGGCTTTATTGACAAAGCTAAAGAGCAATCTATCAATACAATTTTGCAGTATGTTGATGCAAAGAAACAAGGATTAATTGAAAAAGTTTATGTGATGGGCTGCCTGTCGCAGCGTTATAAAAATATACTGGAAAAAGAGATTCCTGAAGTTGATAAATTTTTCGGAGTCAATGATTTAAAAGATATTCTTAATGAGCTACATGCTGATTATAAAAAGGAAAATTTTACCCGGCGTTTATTAACCACGCCTAAACATTATGCTTATCTTAAAATTGCTGAAGGCTGCAGCAGAAGATGTTCATATTGCGCAATACCTCTTATCAGGGGCAAGCATATTTCCAGACCCTTAGAACAAATAATAAACGAAGCTAAAAATCTTGTTAAAAAAGGCGTTAAAGAGATATTACTTATTTCTCAAGACCTTTCTTATTATGGTATAGATATTTATAAAAAACAAAAATTATCATATTTAGTCGGAAAATTGTCAGATATTGAGAATTTACAATGGATTCGTTTGCATTATATCTATCCCACAGCTTTCCCAATGGATTTGCTTAAATTAATGAAACAAAGACCTAATATTTGTAATTATATTGATATACCCTTACAACATATTAGTGATAAAATCCTTAAATCAATGCAGAGAGGGATTACTAAAAAACAGACATATAATTTAATTGAAAAAATCAGATATGAAATTCCTGAAGCTGCCATTCGTACTACTTTCATTGTTGGTTATCCTGATGAAACTGAGAAAGATTTTGAGGAATTAAAACAATTTGTCAGAGAATCAGAATTTGAAAGATTAGGTGTGTTTATGTATTCTCATGAAGAAAATACTGAAGCATATAAATTAAAGGACAACGTTCCAAAAAAAGTCAAAAAGCAAAGAGCTGATGAGATTATGCAGATGCAGCAGGAAATTTCTATAAAACATAATAAGAATATGATAGGGAAAAAATATAAAATTTTATTTGACAGAAAAGAAGGAGGTTATTATGTTGGAAGAACTGAGTTTGACTCCCCTGAAGTTGATAATGAAGTATTAGTTTCCGAATTAGATAATAAAATTAGAATTGGAGAATTTGAAAATATTATGATTAAATATGCCGATGCTTATGATTTGATGGGAGATAAAATTTAATTTTATATGCTTTTAAAAAAATTATATCAATTAATTAAGGATAATCACATAATTTGTTTTATTAATAATTTTGATAATTTCACGAATTTGATGTAAGAATTAAAATTGAAAGAGGATAAAACTTATTTTCACTTCATCCCCTAACCCCAACTCATAAAAGGAGAAGGGGAATTCCCTCTTCTACAGGAGAGGCTTAGGCTGAGGTCATACTTGCTTTTTATACCGGACTCAATATTTATTTACACGGTTTTTAGAATGCTTCCAATCACACAATCATTCCATAACTACATAATTACAATAAGAACACCTTACTATCAAAATAACAGTAAAGCCGTAATTTTAAATAAATTGTTAAAAATATATCAATAGTAATTTGATTTTTTATTATTACTTTATATTTTTGCAGTTATAAATTTACAAAATAATTATAAACAAACATATTAAAAAAAAATTATGAAAAAGTTAATTTCATTATTAGTTATTATTCTTTTTATGATAATGCCTTCAATGGCTCAAAATAAAACTCAGAAATTAGTTAAGAGTCATACTGTTAATTTTATTGATACAAATAATTTGAAACAAGGTTATTGGGAGGAAAAAGAAAATTTAAATATAGTATCAGGCTATTATATTGATGGTTTAAAAGAGGGTGATTGGATAACTCACTATCCTACAGGACTTTTCAAAAAATTAGAAGCTTATAAAAATGGAAAGAAAAATGGGATATTAATTATGGTTGACCGCAGAGGTTATATATCAGTTGAAGATTATTATAAAAATGGTCTTTTAGATGGAGTATCAAAACATTATTCTCATGGAGGACTTTTAAAATCAATAATTCATTATAAAGATGGGAAAATTGATGGAAAGAAAAAAATCTATTATGAAAATTATGTTAATAGATTGATGGAAGAATCAAACTATAAGAATGGGAAAAAAGATGGAATTTCCAGATGGTTTGATCAGGATAAAAGAATGATAGCAGAATATAATTATAAAGATGGAAAATTTGAAGGTATTCAAAAAACATTTTACGAAAATGGCCAGCTTATGAGCGAACAGAATTATAAAAATAATGAGCCTATTGGAGAATATAAAGAATATTTTCAAGATGGGAAAATTAAATCTAATGGTTTTTATCTGAATGGTAAAAAAAATGGTAAATGGAAAGAATATAATGAAGATGGTAAAGTCATTAAAGTTACAAAGTTTAAAAAAGGAATTGCAAAGTAATTTACTTGATGTTTGATGATAAACTAAAGAAATATTTATTTTTATTATGCGTAAGATAAAAAATCCATATATAGGCACAGAAGCTTATAATTGTTTTGGATGTTCTCCTAATAATGCTCATGGACTTCAAATGGAATTTTATGAAGAGGGTGATTTTGTTATTTCAAGATGGCAGCCAAAAGATGATTTTCAGGGATATAATAATGTTTTGCATGGTGGGATACAAGTATGCCTTATGGACGAGATAGCAAGCTGGACTGTATATGTAAAATTAAAAACTGCTGGCGTTACATCAAAAATTGAAACTAAATTTTTAAAGACTGTTTATATTGACAAAGGAAAAATTATTTTAAAAGCACATCTTAGAGAAACGAAAAATAGATTTGCAATTATTGATATAGATTTATTAGACCAGAGAAACTCTTTACTAACAAAATCAACTATTACATATTATACCTTCCCTGAAGACCTGGCTAAAGGAAAACTGAATTTTCCCGGTTATGAATCATTCTTTGAATAAGTTTTGACCAGTTTTCTTTTCTGTTCTTTTTGAATAAATAAAATGTCTTAAAGATTATAATTAACACCTTGTTTTAACGAGAAGTTTAAAGACAAAGTTTAAAAGTTATATTCTGTTGATGCCTGAATAGCGTTGATCGTTTTTAGAAGTTAAAACCGTTAAAACGCTTATTAAATTAGTTTTTTCATTTTAAAATCCCTTGACAAATCAAGGGGTTAATAATATCCTTTAAGAGTTGTTTGATTTTGTTTTTCATCTCGAAGTTTTAACATAAAGGTAATTGTTCTAAGTACTAATGTTACAGAAATTGTGTACCTTTGTTCATTGCTTGTTTCATTTTGCAACTTTTTTTAGGAGAGAGCAAAATTAAACTTTATCCGTCAGGACAAAAGGGAAAGATTATTTCTTTCTCTTTTGTCCTGAAATATTTTATATTGTCCCCTCCTGAAAAAGTTGCATTAATTACTTGAATTAAGATTATTTATCTTCTCTATAAAATTAGATTATAAATATTGTTCATAATGGAAATTCATTCTTATAAAGTAATAGATGTAAAAAACTATTGTGAAAAAGAATTATCCGGTTTATATAATAAAAATAAGATAAGAAATTTTATTTATATGATTTTTGAAGAGTATTCAGGGTATTCAAAAACAGAGTTATTTATCAATTTAAATAATTATATAGATAAAAATGAGTTTTTAAAAATTGATTCAGCAATACAGGATTTAAAAAAGTATAAGCCAATACAATATATTTTAGGTAGTACAAATTTTTATGGTCTTGATTTTATTGTAAATCCATTTGTTTTTATACCAAGACCTGAAACCGAAGAACTTGTTGATTACATTCTAAAAGATTATAAAGTAAACGAAAATAAAACATCAACAATCTTAGATGTTGGAACTGGCAGTGCTTGCATTGCTGTTTGTTTAAAAAAAAATATCGAAAACTCTGATGTTTATGCTGTTGATATTTCTAAAAAAGCTTTGAATATTGCAGCTAAGAATGCTAAAAAAAATAATGTTAAGATATCATTTTCTAATCTTGATATTTTAGATAGAAGAAAATGGAAAAAATTGCATAAGTTTGATATTATTGTAAGCAATCCCCCGTATGTTATGCAGTCTGAAAAAATAATGATGGATAAAAATATACTAAATTATGAACCTTCAGAAGCTTTGTTTGTTGAAAATGATAATGCTTTGATTTTTTATGATGCTGTTGCTGATTTTGCATTAGAACATTTAAACAAAGATGGGAAAATCTATTTTGAAATAAATGAATTTTTATCTTCAGAATTAAAACAAATGCTGTTAATAAAAGGGTTTAATTATATTAAAATAATAAAAGACATAAATGATAAAGATAGAATTGCTAAAATTAATATGTGATTTATGAGTCTGATTAAGAAGGGTGAACAATCCGGGAAAACCTTTTAAACAGTTATACAAACTGTATTGTGTATCATTAACCCCTAACTTAAGTGTTTGATGATAACTTAAGGAATTTTATAACTGTTTTAAAAATTTTTGATTTTTTTGTATTATATATACAGCTTTTCAAATTTCAACATTTTGTAAGTAGTGTCCGTACATAAAGTCAGTGTTTGAATCAGAATGTCCGAGTTC
>CAYNBX010000085.1:0-7807 GCA_964395505.1 uncultured Bacteroidales bacterium
TATAAAGATTTAAGTTAAATAATTAATTATTTCTTTAATATATTTGAATGGTTTAAAATTTAATTTAATAATAAAAATGTCTTATAATTAATATTATGTTAAATACCATGTTTTATTTTAATAAGAATATTTCTACAATACTCTCCTATCATATTAAATTATAATTTATTTTTTTAGTTCTTGTATTTTTTTGTTAATTATTTTAAGTTTATCATATTGTTTCTTTCTTGCATAAATTTCTTTTAAAGAATAAAGCGTATTAATATCATCAGGTTTTATTTCTAATGCTTTTTCCAAATAAGGTAATGAATTATTCAAATAATTATCTGCTTTAGCTTTTTCAGTATCATATTTACTATCTCCAAGAGGCAATTTATTAGCCTTTTCTAAAATTAAAGCTGCTTTATTCACAAATAAAGCTCCCAGATTATAATTTGCATCATAGTAATCAGGTTTAATACTAAGTGCTTTTTTATAAGATTTTTCTGCTTTTTCAAAAGCATTATTTTTTACTTTTTCAGACTTTGTTGTATCATTTAAAATTTTATTATACTGAGCACCAACAGCAAAATAAATAGTAGGATTTGTTGTATCCTTTTTTATTGCAATATTCAAATTATTTAATGCTTTTTCAGTTTCTCCAGTAGCCAGGAATATGTTAGTTTCCATAATTATCAGATTAAAATCATCAGGGAAACTATCTCTTCCTATTTTAACAATATTTTCAGCTTGTAATGTATCTTTTTCATTAAGGTATATACTTGACAATGAAGAATATATTCTTGGATTTTTATATTTTTTTTCTAATAATTTATTATAATATTCTTTTGCTTTCTCATCATTATTAGATAGTTCTGCACACAGAGCTGCATTATAAATAACATACATAGACAAAGTATCAGCTTTCCCGAAAAATGAATTTATATCATCAGATTTAATGAAATAATTCATTGCTTTAGCATACATTTTTTTATTATATTCATCAACTCCTTTATTATAAAATTGTTCTCCAATAATATTTAAATTTTGATAAATGTCAATTTTGTATTCATTTTTTTTATCTAATTCAAGAGCTTTTTTATAAGATTCAAAAGCTACTGATAGTGCATTAGTATCCAAGCTTTTATATTTTTTATTTTCACTTAATGCAATCTTCAAATAAATATTTCCTCTATAAAACCATGTTTTAGCAGAATTCATAGTCTTTTGATTAGTAATAGTAGGTTCAATAGCTTCCTTTGCTTTATCTAACTGTCCAAGAGTAAGATATCTATATGCACTTGCTCTTTTATATTTTTGAGCATTAATACAAGTAAATGCCATTAGCATTACTAACAAAATTGAAATTTTTTTCATTTTTTTAAGTTTTTAAATTTTATATTATAAAAAAATTATAAATTAATACATTTGCAAATTTAAAAAATATTTAATATATCAATGCATCTTATCCTCAATAATTAAACATATTTATTTAATTATCAGTATTTCCATTGATATTTGAATTATCATCAAGTTTTACATTTAAATTTTCTTTAGTTAAATCCTTTATATCTTCATCTTCTTCGAGGTGAGCTTTTGCGACAGCTGCAATAGCATCTTCTTTTTTAAGATTAATTAATTTAACACCTTGAGTAGCTCTTCCCATTACTCTTAAATCAGAAACCGCTAAACGAATTATCAAGCCCGATTTATTAATAATCATTAAATCGTCATTATCTCTAACATTTTGTATAGAAATCAGGTTGCCTGTTTTTTCAGTAATGTTAATTGTTTTTACTCCTTTACCTCCCCTATTTGTTTCCCTGTAATCTTCTAATTTAGATTTTTTACCATAACCATTTTCAGATACTACCAAAATATCGTATTTCCCGTCTTCAAGACATATCATACCAATTACCTCATCGTTCTTATTAGCTAAGGTTATTCCTTTTACTCCAGCTGCATTTCTTCCCATTGGTCTAACTTTCTTTTCGTGAAAACGTATAGCTTTTCCTGATTTCAGAGCCATTAATATTTGATTATTTCCATTTGTAAGTCTTGCCTGCAATAAATGGTCATTCTCCCTAATTGTTATTGCATTAATACCATTTTGTCGTGGTCTTGAATAGGCTTTAAGAGTTGTCTTTTTGACAATTCCTTTCTTAGTAGAAAGTATCACATAATTATTATTTAAATAATCCTCATCATTAAGATTTTTAACATTGATAAATGCCTTTACATTATCATCAGGAGGGATATTTATAATATTTTGTATAGCTCTCCCTTTTGTTGTCTTTGTACCCTCGGGTATTTCAAATACTCTTAGCCAAAAGCATTTACCCTTTTCAGTAAAAAACAACATATAATTATGTGTAGAAGCCACAAAGAGATATTCTAAAAAATCGTCATTTCTTATTGATGAACCTTTAGCTCCTCTCCCTCCCCTATGCTGAGTTCTATATTCTGATAAGGATGTTCTTTTTATATATCCCATATGAGATATAGTTATAGCAACATATTCATTAGCAATAATATCTTCAATATTAAAATCCTTTGCTGAGTATATAATGTCTGTTTTTGCTTTATCACCATATTTATTTTTTATTTCAATAAGTTCATCTTTAATAATATTCATTCTTAATGATTTATTAGATAGAATTTCTTTGTAATAATCAATTTTATTTAAAATTTCATTATGTTCTTTTTTAATATTTTCGCGTTCAAGTCCTGTAAGTGTTTGTAATCGCATAGCAAGTATTGCTTTAGCTTGAATTTCAGTTAAATTAAAAGATTCCATCAAGCTTATTTTAGCTTCTTCAGGTGTTTTTGACCCACGTATTAAAGCAATTACCTGGTCAATATTATCAAGAGCGATTAATAAACCTTTAAGAATATGAGCTCTTTTCTCTGCTTCTTTTAATTCATATTTAGTTCTTCTAATTACAACTTCATGACGGTGTTCAACAAAATTAACTATTAAATCTTTAAGGTTGAGCAGAATTGGTTTCCCCTTTACAAGAGCAATGTTATTAACATTAAATGATGTTTGTAAGGCAGTATATTGATATAATTTGTTAATAACAACATTTGTAATTGCATCTTTTTTAAGTTCATAAACAATTCTCATCCCATTTCTATCAGATTCATCACGTATATCGCTTATCCCATAAATTTTTTTATCATTTACAAGCTCAGCAGTTCTTTTAATCATATCTGCTTTATTAACCTGGTAAGGTATTGAAATAACTATAATTCTATCTCTTCCGTTCTTATCTTCTTCAATTTTAGTTTCTCCTCTTAAAATAATTTTTCCTCTGCCAGTCTCATAAGCATCTTTTACACCTTGATAACCATAAATTACACCACCTGTTGGAAAGTCAGGAGCTTTAATATATTTCATTAATTCAGGGATACTAATTTGATTATTATCAATATATGCAATGGTTCCATCAATGACCTCAGTTAAATTATGAGGCGGCATATTTGTAGCCATACCAACTGCTATTCCCGAAGCTCCATTGACTAATAGATTTGGTATTCTTGTAGGTAAAACTGTGGGTTCCTTCAGTGTATCATCAAAATTCAATTGAAAATCGACTGTATCTTTATTAATATCAACAAGCATTTCTTCTGCAATTTTTTTTAATCTTGCTTCTGTATAACGCATTGCTGCTGGATTATCACCATCTATTGAGCCAAAATTCCCTTGTCCATCAATAAGGGGGTATCTCAAAGACCAATCTTGTGCCATTCTTACCATTGCATAATACACAGAAGTATCTCCATGAGGATGATATTTTCCTAAGACCTCCCCTACTATCCTCGCTGATTTTTTATATGGATGATTTGATAAAACACCCATATCATACATTCCATATAATACCCTTCTATGTACAGGTTTTAAACCATCTCTTACATCTGGTAAAGCTCTCGAAACAATAACAGACATCGAATAATCGATGTAAGCTGATTTCATCTGATTCTCAATGTTAACCTTTATATTTTTCCCCTCTTCTTGCATATTTTTCTTTCTAATTTAATCTTATAATTATTTATCAAATATTTGTCTATAAACGAATTTACGAATTTATGAATTTTTTATGGAATTATTAGCTTTAATTTCTTTTTTTTATTAACAATCTTATGTTGATATTCAATCTTATGTTTATATTTATTGTAAAGTATTTTCATCTGTAAATAAATTATTATAATTGATTATGCTTAAGAAAGATAAAAAGGTAAAAAGAGAAACTATATTTAAAATATTTTTACCTGTCTAATAAAAATCTGTGGGATTTCAATAGAATACAGGGATTTAAAAAAATGTAATCCATTGCATTATAATCTTGCATACTGATGCTAAATATAAAGTAAAGCAATTAAATTTTCAAAATATAACAATATGAACACAAGTACCAGAAAAAAATAATGAATGTATTTCATAACATATTATTACAAAGCAATTTATAGATAGATTATAATTACTATAAGTGACACTATGAATGAAAATGTTATAAGCATATAGTCCCGTTAAGTTTGGAATCCTTAGATTGTATTTTTTTATTCATATAAAAATTTTGTTTGTAGTATTGAACCACATTATTATTTTGCTTTGATATTCATTGCAAAATTTTATACTCCACTCATTTGTTTTATTAGCTTATCTTTAATTATTATCCTGTTTTTTAAAATATAAATGTAATTCATTGTTGTTTCAGCTTTATATATAGAATAGGACCTTCTAACCCAATATAAGGCAAGTTCAAGTTTATCTTCCATCTCGCAAGCTAATGCCATATTGTATGCAGCTTTTGCAGCAATTTTTTTGTTTGGATTATTTATATATTTTCTCCATATACTTGCAATAGCATTCCAATTATTCGATTCAATTAATTTATTAATAGTTTGCTTCTCTTTATCATTAGAAAGATAATACATACGATTAACATATCTCCAATGAGGTAATATTCTAAAACCATATTTTTGTCCAGCTAAATATGCTGCTTTAAATAATGCCTGTTCACGATTTGGAATACTTTTTATTGCTTCATCTTTAGTATAGGCATCATTTGACCAAGATATAGTGTCTATATCAGTATATTTGTCAATTATTATTTTATTTTTAGGATAATATATTTTCCACGTAGATTTAACATAAACAACAAGGGTTGCATTGATAAATCCGAAATCCAGGTGATTAAATTCAAAAAAATCAAAAATGTCAAAGCTGTTAAGCTCTAACAATACATCTGCGTTATTTTTACTGCAAATTTCTGTAACTTTTTCCCAATTTAATGACTTTTCCTGTTCTGATATGTTTGATACGTCACAAAATAAACTGTCATTGAAAACAGAGTCAAAACGTTG
Organism: uncultured Bacteroidales bacterium; assembly: GCA_964395505.1. Lineage (GTDB taxonomy): Bacteria > Bacteroidota > Bacteroidia > Bacteroidales > AUK083 > AUK083. The sequence continues at coordinate 5,347 of CAYNBX010000085.1, forward strand.
TGATGAGTTAATAACATCAATTAAACCATCAATACATTCTTTTGATAATGCTGTGTCAGGATATAATGAATCTTTATAAGTATTTCCTTCATAACCAAAATAATGAGTATAATTATCGCTTTTTGGCAATAAACTTCTATTTACAACAACAATTTTATTTATTGCTGAAGGAAAAGTTATTTTTGCAGGTTTTAATACCTGGATTGTTATTTGAGAAGTTGTTGTGCATGAAACCACAAAAAATAAAACTGCAACAAGAAAATATTTTATGTATTTTAAATTCAATGTTTTTAATAATATATTACTTTTTGTATATAAATATTTTTTTATTTGTTCAATTCCCAAAATTTAATTCTTCTGCAAATTTAATGTAAAAAAGATGTAATTTAGCAAATAAAATTATGTTTACAGGAAAATATTTCAATCTACTATTAGATTTGGTGGGAAACTGGATAATAAAAAAAGTAAAGATAAATATCATTTTTATATTTTGTGCTTAATTGAGCATAACGACAAAGCTCATTTTTTAATTATGTCAGTAAATGATTTTAAAAAGGTTATTGGCAATTATTTAAAAGGTATTTCTTTTTTCAAAGAACAGGACAGACAACATTTCAGTGTAAAAAAACTTTGGTAAATGAAATAAATTTTTAAACAGATTTGATAAATCAGAATGACTTTAACACAAAGCTATTTTATTTAAATGCATCAACTAAAAGTAAAAAAATCAGACGATTTAGATTTTATACAAAGATTGGATCTTAAAAACTTATTAAAACCATTAGAAGAGCTTAAAAATTGCAAAATTTGTCCGCGTAATTGCGGTGTAAACAGATTTTCAAAAAAATTAGGTTATTGCAATAGTGATGCTTGTTTTAATATAGCTTCTATTTGCATTCATAAAGGTGAAGAGCCGGTGATTAGTGGTAAAAATGGAATATGCAATATTTTCTTTTCTCGCTGCAATATGCAGTGTATTTATTGCCAGAATTATCAGATAAGCAGAAATAAAGAAGAGATAATTGAAAACAAATTAGAATTAAAAGAAGTAATAGAAAAGATAAAAGTCATTCTTGATTTTGGCTGTAAAGCTGTTGGTTTTGTATCGCCATCTCATTTTATTCCACATGTAAAAGTTATAATCAATGCCTTACACTCTTTAGGTATAAAACCCATAATTGTTTATAATTCCAATGCTTATGATAAAGTTGAGAAATTAAAAGAATTAGAAGGAATGATTGATGTTTATCTCCCTGATTTTAAATATATGGATAAAAAACTTGCAAAAGATTATTCCGATGCTTATAATTATCCTGAAATTGCTTCAAAAGCAATTAAAGAAATGTATAGACAGAAAGGCTCTACACTTATAATTAATGATGATGGTCAGGCAGAATCAGGTTTGATAATTCGTCATTTAGTTTTGCCTAATCATATTGATAATAGCATCAAAGTTTTAAAATATATTGCAAAAGAAATTTCTACTTCTGTTCATATTTCACTTATGTCGCAATATTATCCAACTAAAAATGTTGCAAACCATCCTGATTTAGGAAGAACATTATCAACTGATGAATATAAAAAAGTAATTAATCAGATGAAGTCATTAGGTTTTTATAAAGGCTGGCTGCAGCAATTAGATAGTTCGGAATATTATAACCCTGATTTTGTTGAGGAAAATCCATTTGAGAAATATTGATTTCTTACTACATTATCAATTCTTATTAAGAAAAATAAAATTCAAGAGTTTTGATGTTTCAAATTAGAAGTTTAATAAAATAAAATTGCTTTTGTTTTATGACTGCATGAATAAACAGTTTAATTTTAATATCAGCGTATATCTTAAAATTAATTTTGATAAACCAGCATCCAATTTGTTAAAGTATCAGTTATTTTGTAAATATTTGTTTTACCCAGGATTTTTTCAAAGTTGCTGCAAAGCAGTTCAGCAGAAGTTTGGGAAACTTTATTATAGACTAATTTATTAAAAACTACTAATCCTCTATCATTCAATGAATTTTTTAAAGCTTCAATAAATTCCTTTTTTTCAAAATTACAAGGCACTTTATAATCAATATAAACATCAATAACTATTAAATCGAATTTTTCATTATCATTAATTAAAAAATCATAAGCATCTTCTATAAGAATTGTGAGATTTTTAAAATGTTTAATATTAAAGTATTTATATGCAATCTGAATTACCTTGGGGTCTTTTTCAATACCAAGTATTTTGCATTTTTTTTTGTATTCATCTTGCAATATAGAAGCAACACTTCCGGCGCCAAATCCAAGAATTAAAACTTTATCTAAATTTTTATCAGCAATATTAATTTTTTTAAAAACTTTTTGAAAAACTCTATGCAGGCTGCCGTAAGAATAATTTGCGTTTTTAGTATTTAAAACTATATGACCATTCACAAAACTAACTTCTAAACAGGGATTTATAGAGCTATTAGTT
>CAYNBX010000086.1:0-4466 GCA_964395505.1 uncultured Bacteroidales bacterium
TTTATTGAGTGTTTTTTTAAAATCTGAGATATTAAATCGTAAAATTATTTAAAAATTAAAATTTGTTTATTATTTTTGCACAAAAAATGGCGTGGTAGCTCAGTTGGTTAGAGCGTCGGATTCATAACCCGGAGGTCCTGAGTTCAATTCTCAGCCACGCTACAAAAAACCCCGATTTTTATAAATCGGTTTTTTATTCCTTATTTTAAGCTGCTCTCTGATTAATAATCTAAAAGGATAATTTTTTATTTTCGTTTTCCCCACTTCTTCAAAGCTTCCTGAACGTTTTGAAATTTAATAGGTTTACTCATATAATCATCCATACCTGCTTCTAAACATTTTTCTTTATCACCTTGCATAGCATTAGCTGTAAGTGCAATAATTATTGGCCTATCGTCAATTTTCCAACGATTAATTATTTCTTTGGTTGCCTCTATACCACTCATCACAGGCATCTGTATGTCCATAAAAACAATATCATACTTTTGTTTTTCTACTGCATCTACTGCTTCCTTTCCATTAGCAACTGCATCAATTTTATATCCCATTTTCCCTAACAAAGAAATTATCAACTTTTGATTTATTAAATTATCCTCAGCAATTAAAATTTTCAATGGTAGTTGTTTTGATAATTTTCTATTAACCATATAATCTAACTTGTGCTTTTTTATTTTTTTTGAATATGAAATAACATTTAATACTTCTGTAAACAAATCTTCTAACTTTATAGGTTTTACTAATTGTGCTGCAAACAAATTTTTAGGCATTTCGTACAAATTTCCTATTGAACTCAACATTATTAAAGGCATATCACCTTTTTCTGGCATCTTTCTAATCCTTTTTGCTAATTCCAATCCATCCATTTCTGGCATTTGCATATCTAAAACAGCAAGATTAAAATTTTCATTTTCTTTAATCAATTCCAGAGCTTTTTCACCTGAAGCTGCTTCAAATGGTATCATTCCCCAGGATTCAAATTGTAATTTCAAAATATGCCTGTTAGTTTGATTGTCATCTACAATTAATACACGTTTATTTTTAAACTCAGGTATCTGACCTCTTACATATAATTTTTTCTTTGCTTTTAATGAAGTTTTTAACTTTATTGTAAAATAAAAAGCAGAACCTTTACCTAAAGTACTTTCTACCCATATCTTACCACCCATCAAATTTACCAATCGTTTTGAGATAGCAAGTCCCAGTCCTGTACCTCCATATCTCCTTGTTGTTGATGTATCTACTTGAGTAAAAGCATCAAATAAAACACTTAATTTATTATCAGGTATTCCAATGCCTGTATCTTTTACAACAAATTTTAATTCTTGAATATCATTTTTTTCACTTAGTTTTTCCACTGTAATGAAAACTTCGCCCTTCTCAGTATATTTAACTGCATTACCAACAAGATTAACAATTATTTGTCTAAGTCTTGTATTATCACCGACTAAATAAGATGAAACATCAGGCTGTATCAAATACAATAAATCTAAACTTTTTTCTATGGCTTTCTGTGAAAAAATATCAAGTGCATCTTCAATACAAGTTCTAAGTTCAAAAGGTGACTCCTCAAAAGTTAACTTACCGGATTCAATTTTCGAAAAATCTAATATCTCATTAATAATCGTAATCAAACTTTCACCGCTTACTTTTATCGTATCTAAATAATCTTTTTGTTCAAATGATAAATCAGTATCAAGAAGCAAATTTGTCATTCCAATAACTCCATTCATAGGTGTTCTAATCTCATGACTCATCATTGCTAAAAAATCAGATTTTATCCTGTTAGCTAGCTCTGCTTCTGATTTTGCTTTTATTAATTCCTCTTCAACAATCTTACGCTTAGTAATATCATGAACAGCAGCCAACATAGCTGTATCACCATCGATTTTAATTTCTTTTGTCGAAAACTCACCATATTTTATAGTACCATCTTTACATAAAAAACGTGTCTCATAGATTAAAGGCTCTTCTTTGCCAATTTTCTTATTATTACAATACCCCATTAATTTTTTTCTATCATCAGGATGAATCAGTCTCCACATACTCATTTTACTTAATTCTTCATTAGAATAACCCAACATTTGAGATACTACATTATTGGTAAAAACAAAATTATCGCCCTTGTATATATAAATAGCATCATGAGTGTTTTCCAGAATAGCTCTATACCTTTCTTCACTCTTGCTTAAAATTTTATTTTGTTCTTTTATTCTCTGAAAATCTTCTTGATGATAGGTAAATAAAGAAAACTTATTATTTATTTCTTTTGATAATTTTTCCCGTAATTCCTTATTCTCCCTTATCAATTTCATAGATATCAACTGCAAGTCTTCAATAATTTTCTCAATCTCTTCAATAGATAAATCTTTAACATCTATAAAATCTTTATTAATTATATTAATTATATTTCGATTTATATCTCTCATTTTGATAATTTTTTTAACTCATATATTAAATAATCAAAATATAAGTTTTCAAAAAACACACCAGGAATATTTTTGATTGATTATCAATACAATATATAAAACTATAATTAAAAGATATGTTCCAAGATGGGACAATTTTATTTAAATGGGAATTGATGAAAATTTAAAAATTGATTTTTTTTAAAAAAGGATATATTATTTAAGATGAACCATTCAGGATGAATCACATTGGCAGCAAAGAAAGACTATTTTACTATAAGTTCAGAACTCCTGATATTACACGTAAACTAATAAAGCACTGATTTATATTTTTTAAACTTTAAAGGTCTTTTGAATTATATTCATTTTTATTTTTTGTTGCTAAAGTAAAAAGAAAAAGTAAAAAAAATAACAACTAACTATTTAAAAATTATGAGATAAACAGCGTAAACCATTTAACAATATTTGTTTATCATCTGGAATTTTAACAAGAATTATAATTAACATCTCGTCTTGAGGATTATCATTAACACCTCGTTTTAACGAGAAGTTAAAAGAAAAAGTGTAAAAGTTATATTCGTTTTAACGGTTTTTTACTCAATCATCGTTTTTAAAATTTAAAACCCTTAAAACGGTTATTGAGATATAATTGTTTATTTTAAAACCCCCTAATAAATCAAGGGGTTTATAATATCCTTTAAATATAGAGTTACAAAGAAAATCACCAATAGAATTTTAAATGATTATATTTGCAAAGGACAACAAAGCTCTGGCTCAAATATAACTCTTGAATTAAAAACAAATAGAGTGAAAAAGAAAGTGAAAACGGTAAACGCTATTCAGGCATCAACAATTAACAACTCATAACTCAGCTATCATCTATCATAACTCAGCTCTCCAAACTCCAAACCAATTCACTCTTTCAACAGCTTGACAACGAGAATACTATGTTTTGTTAAAAAATCTATAAAATTATATTTATAATTATCATAAGAACAATGATATTTTTTATATTTTAGCTTAATAATTTGATTTTTTATTTTCGGTGCAATTATAATAATATCAACCAATTACAATATAAAATTTTAAATCTAAAAACATATTAAAATGAAAAAAATCTTAACATTACTATTCTTTGCAGTGATATTAATATTCAACGGATGTAACACAAGTACAGAAAGACCTGTCATTAGTAAGAAAGACCTGAAATTAAAGAGTGATATAATGACTCCTGAAGTTTTATGGTCTTTTGGAAGACTCAGTGATGCGCAGGTTTCACCGGATAATACAACTGTATTATATGGAGTTACTTATTATGACATACCTCAAAACAAAGGCAACAGAGATTTATACACTGTAAATATTAAAACCAAAAAGATTAAAAGATTAACTAAAACTTCTAAAAATGAATATGGAGCTCTTTGGCGACCTGATGGTAAAAAAATCGGGTATCTATCACCTAAGAGCGGAACAATGCAGCTATGGGAAATGAATCCGGATGGAAGTGAAAAGAAACAAATATCCAATATTAAAGGTGGAATTACAGGTTTTAAATACTCTAACGACCAAACTAAAATATTTTTTACTAAAGAAGTCCAATTAGATAAAACAGTAAAAGATATTTACCCTGACCTTCCAAAGTCAAGTGGAAGAATAATTACAGACTTGATGTATCGTCATTGGGATACATGGTGCGATACTTACAGTCATATCTTTGTTGCAGATTATGATGGAAATACAATAAAAAATGAAGTTGACATTATGAAAGGTGAAAAATTTGAATCTCCTTTAAAACCTTTTGGGGGATTGGAACAAATTAACTGGAGCCCGGATAGTAAAATACTTGCTTACACTTGCAAAAAATTACACGGAAAAGCTTATACACTCTCTACTAATTCAGATATATATCTTTATAATGTTGAAACAAAAAAAACAATAAACATCACAAAAGGAATGATGGGATATGATGTAGCTCCTGTATTTTCTCCTGACGGGAAGAAAATTGCATGGGAAAGTATGGAACGAAATGGCTATGAATCTGACAAAAACAGACTCTTTGTT
>CAYNBX010000086.1:4566-7793 GCA_964395505.1 uncultured Bacteroidales bacterium
TCTATGTCAATGCCGAACGAAATTTATGCTGTCGATCCATTAACAGGCAAAGACACACAAATAACTTTTACAAATAATGACATTTTAAAGCAGCTTACTTTTGGTAATGTTGAAAAACGCTGGATTAAGACTACAGACAACAAAGAGATGTTGACCTGGATAATTTACCCTCCTCATTTTGACAAGACTAAAAAATATCCAACATTATTATACTGCGAAGGTGGTCCTCAAAGTACTGTTAGTCAATTCTGGTCTTACAGATGGAACTTCCAGATGATGGCTGCAAATAATTATATCATTGTGGCTCCTAACCGCAGAGGACTTCCCGGGTTTGGCCAAAAATGGAATGAAGAAATAAGCGGCGACTATGGCGGACAAAACATGAAAGATTATTTAAGCGCTATTGATGAAATGGCAAAAGAATCTTATGTTGATGAAAAACATTTAGGTGCTGTGGGTGCAAGTTACGGCGGTTTCTCTGTTTACTGGCTGGCAGGTCATCATAACAAACGATTTAAAGCATTTATTGCTCACGACGGAATGTTTAACTTTGAAGCACAATATTTAGAAACTGACGAGATGTGGTTTGAAAACTGGGATATGGGAGGTCCTTTCTGGGATAAAAACAATAAAATTGCTCAGAGCTCTTATGCTAATTCTCCTCATAAATTCGTTCAAAATTGGGACACTCCTATCTTGATAATTCATAGTCAAAAAGATTATCGTATTCCTGTAACACAAGGAATGAGTGCATTTGATGCTGCTGTATTGCTAAATGTACCAGCAGAATTTTTATATTTCCCTGATGAAAATCATTGGGTATTAAAACCTCAAAATGGTATATTATGGCAAAGAACTTTCTTTAAATGGCTTGATAAATGGTTAAAATAAAATCTTCTATAAATCAATCTTATCTTAAATCTTAATTTAAGAATACTGTTTTAAAAAGACCTACACTTTTTCTGCTTATTTTTTTTAAGTATATCAACAATATAAAATAAGATCATTAATAAATACTTGTAGGTCTTAAATTTCACATAAATAGTGTCTTAAAGGAAACTCATAGAAATATAAATGTTTTGCAAAAAATGATAAATTAATTTTTTTTAAAATATTCTTTTTATGAATAAAGAAGAAGCAAAAAACAGAATTAAAGAATTAACAGAACAAATTCGTGAGCATAATTATCAATATTATGTACTCTCCTCCCCTGTTATCAGTGATTATGACTTTGATATGCTATTGGAAGAGCTTATAAAATTAGAAAAACAATATCCTGAATTTGCAAAACCTGATTCACCGACACAAAGAGTTGGTGGAGACATAACTAAAGAATTCAAGCAAGTTAAACATAAATATCCAATGCTATCACTTGGAAACACTTATTCTGAAAGCGAAATAAAAGATTTTGATACAAGAGTTAAAAAAAATATAGCTGAGGATGTAGAATATGTTTGTGAATTAAAATACGACGGACTGTCAATTAATTTAATTTACATTAATGGTTTTTTGAAACAAGCAGTTACACGTGGTGATGGTTTTCAAGGTGATGACGTAACTGCAAATGTAAAAACAATAAAAAGTATTCCTTTAAAATTAAAAAATAATGATTATCCTGAAGAATTTGAGATGATGGGTGAAATTTATATGCCGCGAAATAGTTTTGAAAGACTAAATGAAGAAAGGATAGAAATAGGGGAAACACCTTTTGCAAATCCACGTAATGCTGCATCTGGAAGTTTAAAAATGCAGGACTCATCAGAAGTTGCAAAACGACACTTAGATTGCATATTGTACTATCTTTTTGGAGAAAATATTCCTTTTCAGACACATTACGAAAACCTGATGAAAGCAAAACAATGGGGTTTCAAAATATCAAATAACATAAAAAAATGTAAAAACATCGCTGAAATTTTCGATTTTATAAACTATTGGGATACTGCAAGAAAAAATTTACCTTTTAATATTGACGGAGTGGTAATTAAAGTTAATTCTTATGAGCAACAACAAAAGCTTGGATACACAGCCAAATCTCCAAGATGGGCTATTGCTTACAAATTTAAAACAGAAAGAGTTTCCACAAGATTACTTTCAATAGATTATCAAGTAGGCAGAACCGGGTCTATAACTCCTGTTGCCAACCTCGAACCTGTTCAATTAGGGGGGACAACAGTAAAAAGAGCTTCTCTGCATAATGCAGACATAATAAAAAAATTAGATGTAAGGATTGGCGATATCGTTTACGTTGAAAAGGGTGGAGAAATCATTCCTAAGATTGTGGGGGTTGACATCTCGCAAAGACAAAAAAACTCAAAACCAGTTAAATTTATTGACAAATGCCCTGAATGTGGAACAACTTTAATCAGGAAAGAAGGCGAAGCAAATCATTATTGCCCTAATGAAAATGAATGCCCACCTCAAATAAAAGGAAAATTAGAACATTTTATCAGCCGTAAAGCTATGAACATCGACAGCCTGGGACAAGGGAAAATTCAAATCCTTTATGACAACAATTTGGTTAAAAATATTGCTGATTTGTATGATTTATCTTATGAAGACTTATTTGGATTGGAAAAAATATACAAAGAAGTAAAAAATAAAAAGGAGAAAAAAATAAGCTTCAAAGAAAAAACAGCAAACAATATTCTAAAAGGTATTGAGTCTTCCAAGCAAGTATCTTTTCAACGTGTTTTATATTCACTTGGGATTCGTTATGTAGGCGAAACTGTTGCTAAAAAATTAGCAAATCATTATAAAAACATCGACAATCTTATGAATGCTAATTTTGAAGAACTTACAAATGTGGAAGAAATTGGCGAAAAAATCGCTGAAAGCATTATTAATTTCTTTAAAAATGAAAAGAATAAAACAATAATAGAAAGGCTTAAAAATAAAGGGCTGCAATTTAAAATAAAACAAGCTAATGACATTATTAAAAAGAATAAATTAAATGGAAAATCTTTTGTTGTTAGCGGCATTTTTAAAAACTTTTCAAGAGATGAAATAAAAAAAACAATTGAAGAAAATGGTGGGAAAAACATTAGTTCAATTTCTTCAAAAACAGACTTTGTCCTGGCAGGTGATAAAATGGGTCCTGCAAAAAAAATAAAAGCTGAAAAACTTGGAATACCAATAATTTCTGAAGATGATTTTTTGAATATGATAAAATAAATTTTTATGTATTTATATTTTTGTATATAAATCAGTTTAATCTGTTTATATTTTTG